>JADGGF010000040.1 GCA_019690055.1 Micromonosporaceae bacterium | reverse complement strand
CGCCGGGCGGGCGACCGCCCTGCTCGGCCCCAGCCGTCCGCGAGACCGAGCGCGCAGCGGGAACGGGCATCCACAGCGGGAACGAGAAGCACAGCGGGAACGAGAAAGCGCAACAGGAACGAGAGCGTACGCGCGCCGGGCAACGCGAGAGTGGCGCGCAGCGGGAGTGAGAGTAGGGAGGAGCATGCGCCGTCACTGGGACCGAGACTGGTTCGCCTGGGTGATGGTGGCGCCCGTGGTGCACGTGCTGTCGGTGCTGGTCCTATACCCGCTCGTCCGCGGGGGGTACCTGTCGTTCACCAACACCACCGAGGCGAACCAGAACGCCGAGATCTGCATCCGGTCGATCACCGGAACCGAGGTGTGCGAGCCGAACCCCGGCGCCGCCCGGTTCGTCGGCCTGGACATCACCGCAGGGGGCGCGAAGGGATGAGCGACCTGACTCGCTCGTGGTCCCGGGATGCGGTCATCTACGAGATCTACGTCCGTAGCTTCGCCGACAGCGACGGCGACGGGATCGGTGATCTGCGCGGGATCACGCAACGCCTGGACCACCTCGTCGACCTCGGGGTGGACGCGGTATGGCTCACCCCGTTCTACCGCTCCCCCATGGCCGACGGCGGCTACGACATCGCCGACCACCGCGACGTGGACCCGATGTTCGGCACCCTGGCCGACTTCGATGCTCTGCTGGCCGCCGCGCACGCCCGCGGCCTGCGCGTGATCATCGACATCGTGCCGAACCACGTCTCCTCGCAGCACCCGTGGTTCGTCGCGGCCGCGAACGCCGAGCCCGGTTCCCCGGAACGGCAACGGTTCCACGTGCGCAAGGGCGGGTCGGAGCCGCCCAACGACTGGCAGTCGGTCTTCCACGGACCGGCCTGGAGCCGACTGCCCGACGGCGAGTGGTACCTGCACCTGTTCGCGCCCGAGCAGCCCGACCTGAACTGGGACCACCCGGACGTCCGGGCCGAGTTCGCCGACATCCTGCGGTTCTGGCTCGACCGCGGCGTCGACGGCATTCGCATCGACGTTGCCCACGGCCTGGTGAAGGCGCCCGGGCTGCCCGACGTCGGGCACTCGGCGGGGCTGCTCGAGGGTACGAGCACGCCCTACTTCGACCAGGACGGCGTGCACGAGATCTACCGGCAGTGGCGCTCCATTTTGGACGAATACACCCCCGAGCGGATCGCGGTGGCTGAGGCGTGGGTCGACGGTCCGGCCCGCGCCGCCCGCTACGTCCGGCCCGGCGAGCTGCACCAGGCGTTCAACTTCGCCTTCCTCGGCACGCCCTGGTCCGCCCCGGACTACCGCCGCGTAATCGACGAGTCGCTGGCCGCCATGACGGCGGTCGGCGCTCCGGCGACCTGGGTGCTGTCCAATCACGACGTGGTCCGGCACGCCTCCCGGCTGGCCACCGGTCGGGGCGGCGTCGCCGGCGGCGCCTCGGCCACCGACAGCGCGGCCGCGGCCCACCATGCCCTCGGCCTGCGTCGCGCTCGCGCCGCCATCCTGCTCACCCTCGCCCTGCCCGGCTCGGTCTACCTCTATCAGGGCGAGGAGCTCGGTCTACCCGAGGTCTTCGACCTGCCGCCGCAGGCCCGGCAGGACCCGATCTTCGGCCGCACCAAAGGGGCCGAGCTTGGCCGCGACGGGTGCCGCGTGCCCCTGCCGTGGTCGGGAACCGCACCTCCGTACGGCTTCGGTCCACCGGGCAGCCGACCCTGGCTGCCGCAACCGGCGGACTGGGCCGCGCTGACCGTCGAAGCGCAGCGCGACGATCCACATTCGACACTCCAGTTGTACCGCACCGCGCTCCGGCTGCGCCGGAGTGCCGCGCAGCTCGGCGACGGCGAGCTGCGATGGTGGTCCGCACCCGACGACTCCGTCCTCGTCTTCGAGCGGCCCGCGGGGAACGCCCCGGTCAACGCTCAGGCGGCAGACGCTCGGGCGGGGGGCGCGACCAGCTCCATCGTCTGCGCCGTCAACCTGGGGCAGCACGCCGTGCCCGCCCCGGCGGGCGAGCTGCTCGTGGCCAGCGGACCGCTGGTGGACGGGGCTCTCCCGCCGGACACGGCCGGGTGGTGGAGCGTTCCGGCTACCGGGGGTACGCCGCCGATGTAGGTCCGCATCGCTCTGTCAGGAGCATCGATGAATCTCGCACTACGGCAGCGCCGGCTGGCGCTGGCCGCGGGCTCGCTCGCCCTGGCCACGGCCGCCGCTGCCACCGCTGTCCTGCTCGCCTCCCCTTGGGTCGGCGCCAAAGACGACGCCAACCCGAGCCAGCGTGATGTGATCGTCCATCTCTTCCAGTGGCCGTGGGCCTCGGTCGCCAGCGAGTGTACGAACATCCTGGGCCCGAAGGGGTTCGGCGGCGTCCAGGTCTCGCCACCCCAGGAGCACGTCGTCCTGCCCGGACTGAACTACCCGTGGTGGCAGGACTACCAGCCGGTCAGCTACCAACTGGTCAGCCGGCGCGGCGACCGGGCCGCGTTCGCCGCGATGGTGCAGGCCTGTCACGCCGCCGGGGTGAGGGTCTACGTCGATGCTGTCATCAACCACATGGCCGGCGGCGCCTCAACCGGCCCCGGCAGCAACGGCTCCACCTACACCCAGTACGACTATCCGTCAGTGCCGTACGATTATAACGACTTCCATCACTGTGGTCGTCACGGCGACGACAACATCCGCACCTGGCACGACCGCTGGGAGGTTCAGAACTGCGAACTGCTCGATCTCTCTGACCTCGCCACGGAATCGGAGCACGTGCGGAGCAAGCTCGTCGGCTACCTCAACGACCTCATCAGCCTGGGCGTCGACGGCTTCCGAGTGGACGCGGCCAAGCACATCCCGGTCGCTGACCTGGAGGCGATCTACAGCCAGCTCAACGGTGACCCTTACATTTACCACGAGGTCATCGAGGGCGGATTTGGTGAGATCAGCCCGAGTGAATACGTCGGCATCGGCGACGTTACCGAGTTCCGCTACGGCGATGCCGTGGGCAACGCCTTCCGCGACGGCCATCTGTCCAACCTCAGCAACATCCCCAGCCAGATGCTGCTCAGCAGTGGCGACGCGATGGCGTTCGTGGACAACCACGACACGCAGCGCAACGGCCGGGCGCGGCTGACCTACCAGGACGGCACCAACTACGTGCTCGCGACCGCGTTCATGCTCGCCTATCCGTACGGCACGCCGGTGGTGATGTCCAGCTTCACGTTCACCAACCCCGAGGCCGGGCCGCCCGCCACCAGCAACGGGACGACCACCCCGGTGTCGTGTGGTTCGGGCTGGGAGTGCGAGCACCGCATCCGGGCGATCGCCAACCTGGTCGAGTTTCACAACACGGTGGCCGGCACGCCGGTGACGCAGTGGTGGACCAACGGGAACAACCAGATCGCCTTCGGCCGGGGCAACAACGGATACGTGGTCTTCAACCGCGACGGCACGCCGCTGACCCGTACGTTCCAGACCTCCCTGCCGGCCGGCACCTACTGCGACGTGGCCAACGGTGACTTCACGGGCGGGGCCTGCACCGGCCCGACCGTGACAGTCAATGGATCGGGGCTGTTCACCGCCACCGTGCCGGCGAACGGCATGCTCGCCCTGCACGTGAACGCCAAGGTCGGCGGGCCGGCCCCGACCAGCGGCACCAGCTGCGCGACGGTCGCCACCACCTTCAGCGTCACGGCGCCGACCAGCCCGGGCGAGACCATCAAGGTCACCGGGAACCAGGCCGCCCTGGCGAACTGGAACACCAACAACGCCGTGCCACTGACCAACAGCAACGGCGTGTGGTCGGCAACCGTTACCCTGCCCGCGAACACGGCCGTGGAGTACAAGTACGTCCGGGTGACCTCGTCCGGCTCCGTCACCTGGGAGTACGACCCGAACCGGTCCCGCACGACCCCCACCACGTGCGCCACGACGTGGACCGACACGTGGAACGGCCCGGGTGCCTCGGGCTGCTCCACGGTCGAGGTGAGCTTCGCCGCGACGGTGACCACCGTCTGGGGCGAGAACGTCTTCGTCCTCGGTAACCGGCCCGAACTGTCCAACTGGGACACGGGCGGCGGCCTGGCTCTGTCGGCCGCCACCTACCCGGTCTGGCGCGGCATGGTCACGCTGCCAGCCAACACAACATTTGAGTACAAGTACGTCAAGAAGAACGGCTTCTGGGTCGGTTGGGAGTCGGGCGGCAACCGGGTGGTCAACACCGGCTCGGCGTGCGCGCTCACCCTCACCGACGTGTGGCGATCGTGATGCTGCGACCGTGACGCTCGCCCGCCCGTGACCGTACGGTCGGCCCACCGACCGTACGGTCACCCGGGAGCGGTCACCGGGCACGCACGACCGCCGATAGTCACGAATTCATAACATCACCGTGCCGTGGCTGTCACCCCGGTGTTCGGCTCTGCTGTTGTGCTCTCATCCAGCCGTACCACTGGGGACGGCGATGCATGTCCAACTCGAAGGGGAGTGCCCATGGCGACCCATCGCGGATGGCTTCGAAAGCGGAGGGTTCTGGTCGGCGTCGCCGCCATGGCCACGGTGGCCATCGTCACCGCTGGCGGCGTGGCGTACGCCGGGGACCGCCAGGACAACCAGGCGGCGTTCACGCTGACGATCCTGCACAACAACGACGGCGAGTCGAAGCTGGTCAACGCGCCGGGCCAGCCGGACTTCGGGGGTATCGCCCGGTTCAAGACGCTGCTCGACAAGCTCCGGCACGAGGCGACGACGGGGCAGCCGCCCCGCGGCGGCAGCGGGCACCGGGGCGTGGTGGTGCTGTCCTCCGGCGACAACTTCCTCGCCGGCCCGGAGTTCACGGCGAGCCTCACCAAGGGCGTGCCGTTCTACGACTCCCTCGCGCTGGCGGCCATGGACTACGACGCCATAGCGATCGGCAACCACGAGTTCGACTTCGGCCCGGACGTGCTCGCGGACTTCATCGCCGGCTTCGGCCAGCAGGCCCCGCCGTTCGTCTCGGCGAACCTGGACTTCAGCGACGAGCCGCGGCTGCAGGCGCTGGTCCGCAACGGCACGATCGTCGCCAGCACGGTAATCAAGGAGCGGGGCGAGAAGATCGGCATCGTCGGCGCCACGACCCCGCTGCTGCCCGCGATCTCCAGCCCACGCAACGTCCACGTGCTCCCCGAGGTGGCGCGGATCGTGCAGGACGAGGTCGACCGGCTGACCAGCCAGGGCGTCGACAAGATTATCTTCATCAGCCACCTGCAGGGGCTGTCCGAGGACCGCGAGCTGCTGCCCCTGCTGCGCGACGTGGACGTGGCGATCGCCGGTGGCGGTGACGAGCTGCTCGCCGCCGACGACGATCTGCTGGTCCCGGGCGACAGCATCTCGGTGGACGCGGCCACCGGTGACAAGCTGCGCTACCCCCTCTACGTCCCGGACGCCACCGGCCGGACCATCCCGGTGGTGACCACCGCCGGGGACTACAAGTACATCGGCCGCCTGGTCGTGAACTTCGACAAGCACGGCCGGGTGATCTCGGTGGACGACTCGAGCGGCCCGGTCCGCGTGTCGGGTGTCGCGCCGGACGCGGTCCAGCCGGACCCGACGATGCTGCGCCGCGTGGTGGAGCCGGTCGTCGCGTACACCGACGGTTTGTCCGCCACCGTGCTGGCCCAGTCGGAGGTGCCGTTGGACGGCGCCCGGCCGAACATCCGCCAGGTCGAGACGAACCTCGGCAACCTGATGGCCGACGCGCTGCTCGCGGCCGGCCAGCAGAACGCGGCCGCCTTCGGCGTGACCCCGCCTCAGGTGGCGCTGCAGAACGGCGGGGGCATCCGCAACAACAACGTGATCCCGGCTGGGCCGATCACGGAGCTGACGACGTTCCAGATCGCGGCCTTCGCCAACTTCGTCTCGGTGGTCCCGAATGTGCCGCGGGAGCAGTTCAAGGAGATCCTTGAGAACGCGATTTCCCGCGAACCGGCCGAGGACGGCCGCTTTGCGCACGTCGCCGGGTTCCGGTTCACCTACGACACCACGTTCCCGGCGCAGGTCGTCGACAACGACGGCACCGTGCTGAGCCCGGGCAGCCGGGTCCGTTCGGTCGTGCTCGACGACGGCACGGTGATCGTGCAGGACGGCGTGGTGGTGCCGGGGGCGCCGATCTCGGTGGCCACCAACGACTTCAGCGCCCGCGGCGGCGACCAGTACCCGTTCCGCGGCATCCCGTTCACGACCGTCGGCCTGACCTACCAGCAGGCCCTGGCCCGCTACATCAGCCAGGACCTGGGCGGGGTCATCACGGCGGCCGACTACCCGGTCGGCGGGGAAGGGCGCATCGTCCGACTCGCCTGAGACGACCGTCGGGGCTCCGGGGCCGGTGGCCGGCCCCGGAGCCCTCGTGTTTCCTGGCTGCTCTGCTGGTTAGTTAGCCGTCCCGCTGCCCGGTCAGCTGCCCGCCCTGCTGGTCAGCTGCCCTGCTGCTGGGCCCACTCGGCGACCCGCCGGGCGCTCTCCTCGGGAGAGAGGTCCTCGACCCGGGTCATGATCGTCCAGCGAACGCCGAACGGGTCACGGATCGAGGCGTAGCGGTCGCCCGAGACGAAGGTGGCCAGCGGCTCACGGATGGTCGCCCCAGCGGCCGTCGCCCGCGCGACGACGTCGTCGGCGTCCGAGCAGTACAGCCCGATCGCGTAGCAGTCGTCGTCGCCGGTCGGCGGCGCGACGAGGTGGTACGCCGAGTTCGGCTCGCCCAGCTGCAGGTGGCCCTGGCCGAAGTCCAGATCGGCGTGGACCACGACGCCGCCCATCTCGGTGACGTCGACGACGCGGGCGCCGAACACGTCCCGGTAGAAGGCGATCGCCTCGGTGGCGTTGGGGACCGCCAGGAACGGCGTCAGGCTCGTGTAGCCGTGGGGAATCCCGCCCGTCGTGTACTGGCCGGTGGCGCCTTGCGCATTCACAGTGCTCATGGCGCCGACGCTACGGCCGACCCAGGCCCGGTGACTTGGAGATTCGCGACAAACTGTCCGGCGCTAGGCTCGCTGTGTGAGACCGTCGGCGCCCCGGACGGCCGAGACGCGCGGGGTCCTCTATCCGGCCCGGCTGCCATCCATGCATCGCGTGCCCGCCCCGCCCGAGGTGGCGGAGTTCGTCCGCTGGTTCTGGATTCCGGAGTGGGACATCGCACCCGGCCGAACCTCCCGCCAGTACCTGGTGGCGTACCCGGCCTGCAACCTCGTGGTGGAACCGGAGCAGGTGACGCTGGCCGGACCCACCACGCGCGTCTCCTACCGGGATCTCACCGGCCGGGGCTGGGGGGTGGGGGCGCTGCTTCGTCCGGCGGCCGTGCCCGCTCTCGCTCCTGGTCCTGTACGGCTGCGCGACCGCGAGGTGGTCGTCGAGGCGCCGGAGCTGCACGCCGAGGTGGTCGCGGCCATGGCGATCGACGATGCGGAGAAGCGGCACGCGGCGGCGGTCGAGGCGTACGCCGCGTGGCTGGTCCGGCGCGTGCCGCCGCCCACCGACCGGGACCGCCTGGCCAACCGCATGGCGGACCTCATCGATGCCGACTCGGCCGTGCAGAGCGTCACGGACGCCGCCGGGCGTCTCGGGGTCTCGCCCCGCACCTTGCAGCGCCTCGCCCTGCAGTACGTCGGCCTGACTCCCGCGGAGATGATCCGGCGCCGGCGCCTGCAGGAGGCCGCCCAGCGGGTCCGATCGGATCCCTCCGCCAATCTCGCCGAGATCGCCGCCGAGCTGGGCTACGCCGACCAGGCCCACCTGACGAACGAGTTCCGCCACCGGCTCGGGTTCACGCCGGCCACCTACCGCGGCCGCGTTCAAGAGGCACCGTCTCCCGCAGCGGAGGTTGGTGGCCCACCGGTTGGTCGCGCGGCGTCTGGTGGCCCGGTGGTCGGTGGGCCGGTGGTCGCGACGCCCAATGGCCCGGCGCTTCGCGGCCCATCGGCCCGGGGAAGATCAGTACGGTCGGCCACCCGACGGTCACGGGTCGGAGCCGGCGGGCCGGTCCTGGCTAGGATCACAGCAGGGCGGCCGGGCCGCGAGGCGACGAGCGAGGATGGATGATCAGACCGGGGACCATTCTGGGCGGGCGCTACCGACTCGACGCGCACATCTCCAGCGGGGGTATGGGCGAGGTCTGGCGCGGGCACGACGCGGTCGAGAACCGGCCCATCGCCGTTAAGGTCCTTCATCCGTCGATGAATGACGAGCCGGGCTTCGTGGCGCGATTCCGCGCCGAGGCCAAGGCGATGTCCACGATCAACCACCCGGGCGTGGTGCGGATCTACGACTTCGGCAGCGACCCGGCGGTCGGCACCTACCTGGTGATGCAGTACGTGGACGGGGAGGCGTTGGCGCGCACCCTCGTCCGGGTCAAGCGCCTCACCGCAGCGCGCACCATGGCGCTCGTCGCCCAGGCCGGGGACGCGCTGGCAGCCGTCCACCGCGCCGGCGTCATCCACCGCGACGTCAAGCCGGGCAACCTGCTGGTCCGTCGCGACGGCAGCCTGGTTCTCACCGACTTCGGCATCGCCAGAACCGCCGACGCGCCCGCCCTTACCGCGCCCGGGTCGGTGGTCGGCACGGCGGCTTACCTCGCCCCCGAGATCGCGATGGGCGAGCGGGCCACCGAGCTGTCCGATGTGTACTCGCTGGGCGTCGTGGCGTACCAGTGCCTCGCCGGGCGCCGGCCCTTCGACGGCGGCAGCCCCATGGACGTCGCCACTCGGCAGGTGCGCGAGCCCCCGCCGCCCCTGCCGCGCGACGTCCCGGCGTCGGCGAAGGCGGTCGTCGACCGGGCCATGGCCAAGCGTCCAGAGGCCCGGTTCCCCAGCGCGGAGGCGTTCGCCGAAGAGGCGCGTCGGGTCGCCTTGGAGCTCGGCGTCACCGGTCCCGTGCGGGCCGGCTGACCGACCCGCGCTACCTGACCGGCTCGCGCCAGCTACTGAAACCACGTCGGCCGGTCTTTGGCCCCCGGGTCAACGCCGCTGTCTTGTGCGTGGTGGTTACGTCCGCTCCGCGGCGGCGCATGGTGAGGCAGGGCCGCCCGGCCGGCCACGAGGCGGCGGCACTGGCCACGCCGCGTGAATCGACAGGCGGCTCTGTTGCGGACGGTAGTCGATTGTCGGCGCCACCACATGACCCGTGCTTCTCGCTTTGCTCTGCTTACTTATGCGCAACGTCGCCTGACCTGCACGTATATGGGAAGAGAAGATCTACTATGCACGGTAGCGCCTTACGGAGCGTAAGCCCGGAAGCCCACTGGCGAGCGCGGGTACGATGCCCGAAACAAACGTCGTCATGGATCCATCGCGGGCGGCGACCCGACCCCACTCGACGCTGGCGGCCCCGAGCATAACGACACACGACGCGCCTCTTCGCGGACTAATCCTCTGAAAATTCTTACATGCTATTCTGTCACTGTTACCTCGGGGCCATCGACAAGGCCGATCAGTAGCAGTTGTCAGACGACCGCGCACCACACGACCGAGCCGAGCACAGTTGCGCCAGAGTAAGCAGAGCAAAGGGGCGACAGCACCAGTGGTGGACCGCCCACGACCACGGGCGGAGGGCGTCAGTCCTCTGTGGATACCACGCCGCAGGTGCCGGGCGGGGCGGCCCGCTGGCCATTGCCGGCGACCGCCTGATTGACCTCGGTGGGCGTGAGCAGGTTGGTGAAGGCCCGGCCCAGGATGATGTCGACCGTGTCGTCGTCCCGCTCGGGAGCGAACTCCAGCCGCACCGGCGGCGCGAAATAGGCCTGCGCAAGCCACGCGTTCCCGACCGCCCGGGCCCGTACGCCAGCATCGATACGTCAGCCGGTCCCCGGCCGTGACCTACGCTCGCACGACATCGACGGAACCGTCGGCCAGGACGCTCAGAATCAGTTCGAGGTACGTCACCGTGTCGCCCTCGACCTTGCGGGCCAGCCCGCGCTCGCCCACGGCCATCTCCCGCCACACCAGTTGCGGCCGCGCCGTGGCCCGGGGCGCGTGGCGCAGGCAGTCGGCCAACCCGGCCACGTTCGAGGCGCACCAACCGCCCGGCCCGGCCAACGCCTCGCCCAGCGCACAGAAGAAGCTCGCGAGATCGTCGATGTGACGACCGTCGAGATCGATCCGTTCGGTCAGCGCCGGGTAGGGAGTCGTGTGTTCGCGAAGGGCGACGGCCTGTGCGACCTCCAGCCAGCCTTCGCGCCGCCCCACGGGCAACTGGGCCCACAGGTTGAGTTGGCTCGGCCGCGCGCTGCGCCACTGCTCCCAGCTCCACTCGGCCCCGACGTGGGGCACGGCGCCGATGGTGGCGGTCAGCGTGGCCTCGGCGGCCCCGGCCGGCACCGTCAGGCGGGTGTCCCACAGTGAGTAGTCGCCCAGCGTCCGGCCCCGGTCGCTGCGCACCTCCAGCACCGTGTCGCCGAGCTCGAGTGTCCGGGTAGGACGGTCAGCCGCCGCGTCGAGCCAGTCCAAGCCCCGCAGCGTCACCTGGACGGTCCCCGGCTCCTCGCTCGGGTTCTCGTGCGCCTCCCAGGCGGACTCGGTGCCCACAAAGAACCCGTCCATCTCCGCCCAGCCCAGCAGCGGGGGCGTCCGGTTCTCGCTGCGCAGGGCGTACCGCGAGGATGACATCCCTCCTCCTTCCCGTTCACTCCCGCGGTCAAGCCGGACGATACCGCCCCGCCGATGGCGCCGGGAAGCACCGCAAACCCGTACGCACCGGGCGCTGGCGGGAACGCAGCCACCAGCCGGCGCGAACGAGACAAGCGCCAGCCGGCACGAACGTGACAAGGGCCAGCCGGTGCGAACGAGAAAAGGGCCAGCCGGTACGAACGAGGCAAGCGTGAAGCCGTGCTCACGCGGCAAGGTCGCGGCGCGGAGGGGCGAGGAACCGCCTGAGCGCTCAGGGCGCGACGATGCGGAAGACCGGCCCGCGCGGGGTGAACGGCAGGTGCGCGCCGTGGGGGATCAGGAAGGCATGCTCCCGCCGGACCCGCACCACGTCGCACTGCCCGTCGGTGATGACCAGGATCGGCGCGTCGGCGGGAAAGTCATCGGCGCGCTCAAGCAGGTCGATGCCGGGCTGCAGCCGGGTGCCGCCCCTCCCCCGCACGCGCACCCGGCCGGCGATCGCCTCGACGTCGAGATACCCGGCGTCGTAGGCGGCCGCGTCGCAGAACACCACGCGCGCCCGCGGCACGTCGCGGGCGGTGGCGTACGACGCGATGGCCCCCAGCGCCAGGCCCAGCACCCTTCCATCCATAGATCCAGATGTATCTAGCACGACGCCGAACGTACACCGCAGCGTCTCCTCCTCGGGCCGCCACCGGCCCGGGCGGGGAATGTCCGGAGTGGACGCCTGACGCCGGGACGGGCGGACGTACGACCGGCGCGACTCGGGCGCCGGGACGAACTCCTGGAACCACCGGGCCAGTTGCGCGTCCCAGGGCAGCGGCGGGTGCTCCAGCGCCCTGATCTCCTCGACCAGGCCGGCCGGCAGCCGGCCCCGCTGCCCGCTCTCGTGGTAGGCGAGGCCGGTGGCGAGCGCCCGGCGGTAGTACTCGTCGAGGTCGACCCCGGAGCGCGCGCCCGGGAGCGGCAGTGGTTCGCCCAGGACATCGCCCAAGCCGCGGCCCCGTAGCGTGGCGAGCCGACGCAGCCGGCGCAGGTCGGTCGCGATGCGGTCGTAGACGGCCTCGGCCGACAGCCCGGCCAGCTCGGGGTCGTAGAGCACGCCGTCGGGCCGGGCACCGACGCCCATCTCGACCAGCCAGCCGTTGATGACGTAGTCGGTGGCCACGTTCCACAGGTACGGGTCCCGACCGCCCACCCGGTCACCGTGGCGCAGCGCGGCGTGCAGCATCTCGTGCGCGATCACGAACCGCCACTCCGCTTCGGACAGGGCGGCGAACGGATTCAGATAGATCTCCCCGACCGTCGGGCTGACGGCGGCCACCGAGATGTCCCACGACTGGGCCAGCGCTCCGTCGGCGACCAGGGTGAAATGAGCCGCCAGCCCACCCAGCAGCGGATACGACGACAGGAACCAGTTGCGGGCGAGCTCCCACGGCGGGAGGTGACGCCTCGGGTCGGTCATCGACACCCGGGCCCCGCCGGCCACCTCGATCGCGTCGGCGGCGGCCCGGGCGATGGCCGCGGCGAACTCGGCCTCCCAGTCGATGTGCGGCCCGTACGGCTCGTCAACGACGTCGACGGCGTGACCGGCGGTACCCGCCTGACGCAGCGCCGGCGGAACGCCCTCGATCCGCCACCGCAACGTGAGCACCTCCGGATCGCCGGTGGGCAACTCGTCGGGCAGGAGGATCGGTTCCCGGCCGAGCCGCAGCTCGCGCAGGAACCGGTTCACCGACAGGCAGGCCGCGGCGGCCTCGATCGCATCGCTCGGCCGCCGCCCCGACTGCAGGTGACCGAACCCGCGGTGCAGGAACGCGTGCGCGACGACCCACGCCCATTCGTCAGGGTCAAGATCCGCATACATGTGGCAGATGACCCGACCGCCGGTGGTCACGAAGGCCCAGCCCCGGCTCTGGGCCAGGCGGGGACTGTCCACGAAGGACACATCACCGAACGAGCGGAACAGCCCGTGCGCGGCCAGCAGCGCCAGGCCGGCCCGCCACTTCTCCTCGCGCGGGTCGGGCCGTTTCGCGGCACGCCGGCTCACCGACGTACGTCCTTTCTCACCGGTGGACGGCTCACTTCCGCGCGGCGACCAGTCGCGGCAGGTCCCGGCCGATGTCCACCATGAACCAGGCGGGCAGCGCCGAGTTGCCGTGCTCGTCGGGCGCGATGACGAGCTGGGCGCACTCCAGCGAGATCTCGGCCAGCTCGACGAGCAGGGCCTTGGCCCGGTGGGCGAAGGCGCGCAGCGCCGCCGGGGCCCGATCCTTGTCCGCCGGCAGGTCATGGATCAGCCGGGCGCGGAAGGTCTCGGCCAGGAAGTAGAGCAGGTCGCGGTCCTCCGGCCGGGCCGGCCACGGGGCGTCGCCCTTGAGCACCGCCTCCAGGTCGTAGCGGTGGCGCAGCGTCTTCACGTACGCCGTGAAGGCCTGGGCATGGCCGGGCGACAGCGTGCCCCACGCGAGCACCCGCAACATCTCCTCGCCGATCGACTCGCCGTAGGAGTGCAGCGCGTCGGAGAGCATGTGCCAGCTCCGCGGTGTCGAGAACGGCTCCTCCGTCTTCGGCGGCCTGGCCCACAGGTGATCCGGCCGCAGGGTGATGTGGTCGACCACCCACGGGTGGATGCCCGCCCGGGCGGCCCACTCCAGCCAGTCCTTGACGTCGGCCCGCAGGTGGACGTGGACCAGCCGGTTCACCAGGGCGCTGGCCATCGGGCGAGCCAGGGCGTTGTCCGAGGCCCGGTTGCCGGCTCCGATGACGATCGATCCCTCCGGCAGCGTGTACCCACCGATGCGTCGATCCAGGATCAACGAGTAGAAAGCCTTTTGCACGTCCGGCGAGGAGGAGTTCAGCTCGTCCAGGAACAGGCAGTACGGCTCGTCCCGGGCGATGATCTCGGGCGGGGCGAACCGGCTGCGCCCGTCGCGCAGCTCGGGCACGCCGATGAGATCCTCCGGCGCAAGCTGGGTGCCGATCAGCGTCACGCAGTCCAGGCCCAGCGACTGGGCGAACGTCCGCACCAGGGAGCTCTTGCCGATGCCCGGGGCGCCCCAGACGAAGACAGGCCGCACCACCGCGACGTGCAGCAGCACGCCCGGCAGCTGGGCTGGTGTGACCGTGATCGCGGATTCCATCGCCGTCCATGATGAGTGCGGGCGCACGGGCACCGCGACCGCTTTCCGGCGCCCATCCCGGGCACCCGTGTCGTACACCCCTCATTTCGCGCGCCGCCATGTCGTGCCCGGAGGTCGGGGCGCCCGTGGTGCTACCTTGCTTGGCGTGGCACGGCATCAGCGGATGGACGGCGAGCAGCTTCGGGTGATGCGCTACGCGGCCATGCTCTTCGCCGAGCGGGGCTTCCTCGGCACCAGCGTCAACGACCTGCTCGAGAGCACGGGCCTGACCAAGAACGGGTTCTACTCGCTGTTCGCCAGCAAGGAAGCGCTCGCCGCCGCGATCGTCGAGTACACCGCGGCCCAGTGGCCCCCGATCGTCGCCCAGTTCGAGGCGCTCAAGGCGCCGGCCCTCGACACCGTGATCGCGCTCTCGTTCGAGGTGGCCGAGAAGTACGCCACCGACGTGCTGGTGCGGGCGGGGATCAGGCTGTCGCTGGAGCGCGACGCGATCAAGACGCCGGTGGCGGGCCCCTTCGAGGGCTGGGCCGGCGACATCGAGCGTCTCCTCTCCCCGGCCGGCGAGTGGGAGCTGATGGGGCTGGCCTGCCCGGCCGACGTCGCGGCCCGGGTCATCGTGACCTGCCTGGTCGGAGCCCTGCAGCTCGCGAGCAGCGGTGAGGCCGACGTCAGCAAGCGCCTGGTCGAGGTCTGGACGGTGATCCTGCCCGGCCTGCGGCCGACGCCCGATCTCGCGGCTCGCATCGCCACCGGCCAGAGCCTGCGCGAGCGGGCCCGGGCCCAGGCCGTCGCCACCGCCCCCACCACGCTCTGGCGGGCCGTCGACGTCTCCTGAGGGCTACTGGTCGCCTGGCTCCGAAGGCTCCTGGTTCTCCGGCGTGGCGCGCAGCCAGATCAGGCCCAGCACGGGCAGACCCAGCGGGACGAACCCGTACCCCCGCCCGTACTGCGACCACACGGTCTCGTCGGGGAAGGCGGAGGTGAGAACCAGGCTGAGCGTGCCCACCACGAGCACGCCAGCAAGCTCGATCAGCAGGCAGGCGATGGCAAGCCGCCGCCCGCCGTGGCCGCCCCGCACGAAACCGACCGTCGCCGCGATATACACCACCGCGGCGAACGCCGACAGCAGGTACGCGACGGGAGCTTCATCAAACTTCGTCGCTATCTGGACGCCGGCCCGGGCCCCCGCGGCGACCGCGAAGAGGGCGTACAGGAACAGCAGCACCCGCCCGGGGCCGGTGTTGATCGCCGAGCGCGTCACCGGGACCAGACCTGCAGGCAGCGCAGGGTGAGGATGGCCACGACGAGCGAGGCGCTCCCGGCGATCACCGAGCCCCAGCGGGTCGGCTCCATCCGGGCCAGCCACACGCCCGTGGGCATCAGGAGCGCGGTGGTGAGCAGGTACCCGACGAACGTGGCCACCTCCGACGGGCGGTCACCGGCGACCAGGCGTACGGCGGCCACGACGCTCTGCACCAGGACGACGGCGGCGAGCACGAGCAGGCCGCTGTACTGCGGCTGGTTCAGGTAGCGCCCCCGAGCCCCGCTCGCCAGGCACCACACGCCGAGGCCGACCGAGCCTATGATGATCGCGAGGGCCAGCGGAGTCCACACGTCGGCGAGCCTAGTCTCGTTGCCTTCGCTACGCTCCGGCGGCCCGGCTCTTCTTGAGGCTTGCTCTTCCCTCGTCGCTCGCTCGTTCCTCGCTCGACTCCTCGGTCCAGAGCAAGCCGCCGCCGGGCTAGTCTCGTCTAGAGCCGCCAGAAGACCCAGGGTGGGCGCACTGTGGCCCCGACCGGCCGGCCCTTGGGGTCGGTGAGCTCGAGGAAGGCGTGCACGCGCCGGGAGTTGCGCAGGGCGTCGACGCCGTACTGCTCCAGCAACGGCGACAGGGGGAGCTTGACCCGCTGGAACATGGTGAACGTGCCCTCGTCGTCGACCTCGCCCCAGACGAGGTAGGCGTAGCGCTGCATGCGCCGCCCGTGCACGTACGGCCCGCGGAAGTCCGCCCCGCCCTCGGCGTCGACGTGCAGTTCCACCTCGATGTCGAACCTGGCCTCACCCTCATCGCCGCGCACGAGGCCGACCACCTCGGACCCGCGTTGCACGCCGAGGTGGATGCCGCTGCGCCCCGACCAGGTCAGGCCCGGCAGTCGACGGCCGATGATCCGCACCGGCACCGTCGACATCTCAACCCCCACCTGGCCGGACACCGTGGCCAGACTCGCCACCGCTCCCCCTCGTGCGAACTCCATCGCGCCACGACACCCCCTCCGTAGCGCCCCCGTAGGAG
>JADGGF010000634.1 GCA_019690055.1 Micromonosporaceae bacterium | reverse complement strand
GCCATAGCCCCCCTAGCCATAGCCCCCCCGGCTCGGCCCCACGTCCCTGGCCGGGGTCCCGGGCTCGCCGCGACACTCCCGGCGGTGGGGGGTTACCCGGATGCACGAGCGGCAAACCATCGGGTACTCTTGTGCACCGTCCCGGGCGATTAGCTCAGCGGGAGAGCGCTTCGTTCACACCGAAGAGGTCACTGGTTCGATCCCAGTATCGCCCACCAGCTCAGCGGCCCTTTCCCATCGACGAACATGCCATCGGGCCGCTCTTCCATCAACACCCCTAGGCTCCATCAATACTCCTAGGCCCGCCGCCCGGCACCGCCGCCCGACCGGCTGTCGCCTCGCACACCGCCCGCCCGACCGTCACGAGGGCGACACCGGGGGAGGGGCGTCGGGCCGGTCGACGCGACCCCAGCTGAGCGCTCGTGGCTTCGGCGCGGGCGCCGACATGAGGGGGTGGTCAGGCCGCCCGGCCGTCACGGCTCCACGGTGGGCGCGTCGGGGCAGCCGTTCGCGGCCAGCCACTCGTCGATCTCCGGCCGCGGCTGGGCGTCGCCGCCTGCCCGCCAGGAGTCCAGGTAAGGCCAGGGCCAGATCACCCCGCGCCGCACGAACCAGTCCCCGTCCGCACAGCGCGGCGACAGTCCGAAGTGGACGTGGCAGGCGCCGGCGTCCCCCGTGCGGCCCACGGTGGCGACCTTGTCGCCGGCGTTGACTCGTACCTTCGGCTCGATGCCCGGCTCGATTGCCTGGAAATGCGAGCCGTAGTACCGCACGCCATCGTCGCCGATGATCGACACCGAGAGCCCGCCGCGCGTCGCGCCGTCGTTGACGGCCGGGTCGTAGCGATCGACCCTGTTCACCTCGTGCACGATGCCCGAGACCGGCGCCACGTACGTCGCCCCGCACCGCGCCATGATGTCGGTGGCCGGGTAGCCGTGGTGCGTGCGGCCATAACTGACGGCCCCTTCGTCGACCACCGGAAAGACGTGCCGCACGGTGCGTGTCGGCGCGGCGGTCGGTGTCGGGTCGGCCGTCGTCGCGGGGTCGACGGTCGTCGGCGGCCCGGCGGTCGTCGGCTCGGCGGTCGCCGCGGCCGGCAACGCCGAATCGCGACGCCGAGAATCGGCGGTCGTCACGACTATCGACAGGACGAATGCCAGCACGCACAGCGCCGCGCCCACGACCAGCAGCCGCCGATATATCCGTTCCACTCGGCGATTATGCCCGGACAGGCACAATCCGCACACGCACCATCGGGCACGCTTTTCGGCCTTTCGACGGTCCGTGAGCGCACTATTGCGACGCTACTCTCGTCAGATCCCAGTTCTCCCGGAGATCCGATGACTGAAGCCGACCCGCGCTATTCTCCGCGTCATTACGCTTATCCCGGGCAATCGCACCCGGGCAGCTACGTGCCGCAACCGGGCGCTGCGGCCCATCCCACCGGGTCTCAGCCCCAGTACCCGGGCTCTGCCGCTTATCCTGCTGGGTCTCAGCCCCAGTACCCGGGCTCCGCGGCCAATCCCACAGGGCCTCAGCCGTTGGGTGAATGGCAGCCACCCCAGTCAAAGTCCGGCAATGGTACCGCCGTACTCATCGGGATCGCGGTGGTATCGGTGGTGGGAATGGTTCTCGTCTTCACGCTCAACGGGCGGGGCACCAACCCGGCCGCCGCCCCATCGGCTCCGACCACCACTCTCTCGTCCGCTGCGCCGCACAACGTCGTCACGGTTACCGCCACCGCCCCGGCGCAGCCGACCACGCCCGCCGGCGCTTCGGCGGAGCAGCAGGCGCGCGACATCGACGCGATTCTGGTCGACTCCGCGGTCGGGCGGGCCGCTCTCGGCGCCGCGGCCGCTGACATCGACGCATGCCGGATCGGTCCCACCACCATGACCTACCTGCAGACGGCCATCGACAACCGGTCCAGCCTGATCAGTCGACTCGACGCCCTGTCCGTGAGCAGCATCCCCGAGGGCGCTTCGCTCAAGGCTCAGCTGCGGGCGGCGCTCGTCGCTTCGTACGACGCGGATGTGGCGTACCGCAATTGGCTTACGGCGGCCGGTTCCGCGTGCCCGCGCACCAGCGATGCCGCCTATGCGGCGGTGCAGGAGGCCAACACTCGCGCCACCGCAACCAAGACTGTCTTCGTCGCCCTGTGGAATCCCGTGGCGGTGCGCTACGGTCTGCCCACCCGGAACGCCAACGAGATCTAGGTTCCAGTCGACCGCGACGACGGTCGGACTCCATAGGGTTGACGACACAACGGTTGACGACCTCCGAGTGAGTGCGGAGCGGCTCATCCCGCCGCCCTCGGAGGTCGTTTTGTGTCCGCACGCAGCCGTGATCGGGGCAGCCGTACCACGGTCCCGAATAACGGGTCCGAACAAGCCGTACGCGGTCCGAATGGATGGAGACGTACGCCGTCCGACATAAAAGCGCCGGGCCGCACGCCGAGCGGAATGTCCGCGTCGGTTGCGGCCGGCGCTTCGCCGGTGATCGCCCGGACGGTGGCGGTGTCCCGCGTTGCCCGGGTGCCT
>JADGGF010000633.1 GCA_019690055.1 Micromonosporaceae bacterium | reverse complement strand
CCCCTGTCCTGGCCCCACCCTCCGGACTGGGCCCAGGACGCACCGGGCCCGGTGCACACTGGCGGTCCGCCGGCGTCGCCCCCGAGCCGTACGGTCAGCTCACCCGGGCGAGCCAGGTCCGGTAGGCGGCGGTGAACGGCTCGGCGGTGACGACGTCGGCCAGGAGCCGCTGGGCGGTCTCCGTCACGGCCTGCACGACCGTCTCCGGGTAGCCGAGCAGGATCTGGTGCTCGGCGAACTCGTCCTCGTCGAGCAGTCGGACGGCCCGGTCGCCGCGGTACCGCACCACATCGAGGTCGAGATCGATCATCGTCACCTCATCCCCGGACCAGACGGGCACCGTCGATAGGTCTACGTACATGTCGTACTTCGCCGGTGGGGCGTTGAACGCCGCCACCCACCAGCGGTCGCGGGGGATCAGGGTCACGCTGGGCGGCAGCGCGACGCCCGGCTCCGAGCCGCGCTGCCACACCGTGCCGCTCGGGGCCGCGAGCCACACTCCGTGCTCGTCCTCACCCAGCCAGTGCAGCCAGGCGTGCCAGTGCAACCGCCCGTCGTACTTCGTGAACACCACCCGCACCCGCCGCCCCATGAATCGCAGACTATCGAGCCGGGAACGGGCGTGTCGCCTTGGAAACGGAGAGTCGACTATCTAGCTTCGGTCTGCGTGGCAGGGGGCAGGACCGCGGTCGTGCGACGACACAGCTCGCCGGAGCGGAATCTGCGAGCCATTCCGAGCGGCTTCTCCGCCGCGGAGCCAGCGACCCGCCCGAGCCCCGGTCCGAGCCTGGCCACCACCGTCGTCGAGGTCACGCGCGAGGAGTACCTGGCGCACCGGCGCCGCATCCCCTACCTGTTCGAGATCACGCCCGAGCTGGACCCGGCCGCCTTCGATGAACAGACGGTGATCGATGGTGAACAGCCGGAGATCTCCGGCACCGCCCTCGCCTCGACGGTGCGGGCCCGGGGCGACCGGGACACCGACGTCCGTCTGCTGGTCGACGACGGTGAGCGGCACCTGGCCCTCGCCAACGACCTGGCCAACACGCTGGGCTGCGACGTCTACCTGACCCCTCGGGGCGCGGTCGTCCGATACCTGCGCGAGTCCAACCCCATCACCGGCGACACCTGGGAGGCGGTGGCGGTCGACCCCGCTTCGGGGGAACCGGTGGACTGGGTCGTGGCGCGGCCGCTCGGTCTGCCGTCGTCGGCCGCGACCTGGTTCGTCAGCGTGCGCGGGCGGCTACGGCGCGGGCAGGGACTGGTGACCGTCGCCCTGCCCGACGGCGTCGCGTTCGCCACCCGCGCCACCTACCGCGACACCACGCACCTGGCGGCCCGGCTCATGCCGTCGCTGCACCCGCTGACCACGGTGGTGGTCAACGCCGACCTCGGGCGGTTCGAGATCGCCCGGTTCGAGGACGAGCCGGAGCCACCCCCGGCCGTCGAACCGCCGCGCCGACGGCTCGTCTTCGGCCGCGGGCCGCGCGAGACCGCCCGCGCCGGCGGGGTGACCGGCCGGGACGCCACATCGGCCCGCCCCCACGTGCAGCTCGACGGCGCGGAGTTCGCCACCCTGGTGCGGGCGAGCCTCGACGTGATCCATCCCGACGTCCAGGTGGCCCTGACCTGGCCCACGGACCCGACGGCCTGCGCCACGCTGCACACGCAGCTGCTGGCCCTGGCCGACGGGTTGGGGCGCACGGTATGGGTGCCGGAACCGCCGGGCGCCGCGTTCGTCCTGGCCGGCGTCGGCGAATTCGGGGCGGTCGATGAGGTGGGGGCGCCCTCGCGCTGGCGGGCGTACCCCCCGTCGACGGCCTGCGACGGTCTCATGACGCTCTTCGGCACCGACCTCGACGGGCGGCTGACCCCGCTGGGCGAGGTGGCCGCGGCCCGGTTCCCCGGCGTGCCGTTCGTCTCCGTGCCTTCGCCCCAGCTGGAGCACCTGCGCCGCTGGTACAGCGCGATCGCGCCGCCGGCCGGGCTGTTCCCGATCGACCTGACGGTCATGCCCGACGGCCGGCTCGGGGTCATGCTCCAGCACGGGGTCGCGGTCGTGGCCGGGCCGCGGGAGCTGCAGGCGATGCTGCGCAACGCGGGCTGGACCGGCGAGGACCTGCTCCTGCTCGCCCAACCGCCGGCCCCCGTCTGGAACACCACGATCGACCACGCCCGCGCCCTGGTGGAAGGCCTGCGCACCGACCTGTGGCTGGCCACGCTCGGGGCCAACATGTGGGTGCAGGCCGACGGCACGCTCGCCGCCGACGGGCCGGACGGGGCCGACCAGGCGTGGTGCTGCGTCGCGTTCGGCCGGCCCGCCACCGCCGTCACGCTGCCCCCCGCACTGGCCGTGCCGCGGCTGACCGACGACCGCCGCATCGTGCCGAACGTGCCTTCTCCTTCGGCTCCGTCGCCGAAGCCGGTCTACGACCCCATCTCCGCCGCGCGGGCGGCCCTCGCCGCGGCCACCGGCCGGCAACCGTACGGTCTGTCGTCCGGTCTCGCGGCCGGTTCGGGGTCGGGTCTGGCGGCCGGTTCGG
>JADGGF010000632.1 GCA_019690055.1 Micromonosporaceae bacterium | reverse complement strand
GGGTCGCCGTGCTGTCGCGGTAGTCGCGTCAGCACGGCCTGGTAAGGAGCAGGACACACCCGGCCCCGCGGCCGGAGCGTGCAAACCCGGCCTCGCGGCCCGGGCGTCCAGGCACGGTCATGCCGCGTATCCTACCGCCTCGCCCCACTCCGCTGGCCACCCCGTTCCCGATTTTCAAGATCATCGCGGCTCGCACCCACATCAACCAGTGCAGCCACCCGGGACGTCCACCGCCTTGGCGACGGTGAACCCGTACCGCTCGCAGCGCGGGAGGCCGCGTCGCCGGCTACCGGTAGGTGGCGGCCGTGACGACCGAATCGACGGCGGTAATTACCTGAATGACGGTGGGGTCGGCGGTCATCGCCTTCTCGGCCAGCGCATCGAGCAGGTCCGCCGACGGCATCGACAACAGCAGCGAGGAGTGCAGCCGCAGGACGCGGACCAGCCCGCACAGCGCCGCGGTCGCCGGGTCGGGCGGCTGGGTGGAGTGCACGCCGTAGCGCAGCCGCGAGCGGAGCCGGACCAGATCCTCGAGGTTCGCGGGCACGCAGCGGGTGACGGGCAGCAGGCCGAGCCGGCGCACTGTGGTCCGGCGGATGACGCCGGCACGGTCGAGCGCCTCGGCGACCCGCTCGTACGCCCCGGCCGCCAGCCAGCTCACCCAGGCCCGGGGGCCGGTGGGACCGGCGTCGGCGGCGATCGCCGCCAGGGCCGCGTCCGTCTCCGGATCACCGGTCACCGCCGAGTCGATCACGTCGAGGCGACCCCCGACGACCGCCACGCGGCGCCCCAGCAGCAGGTCGATCAGCGTGGCTCCGGCGAGTCCAGCACAGATCGCCGGCTCGGTGATGATGAGCCGGCCGTCCTCGTCGTGGGCGAGCAGAAAGATGGCGTCCCGAAGCGACCCACCTCGCATGCCCACGCACCGTAGCGGCGAGCACCAACAAAGACCACGACCGCCCGTGCGGCGCCCGGCGCGCCACGTCACGTCCCCGCGTCCGGGTTCGGACGGCGCCACCACGCCGCTCCTTTTGTCGGGGGTCGCGAATCATCACGACGGCCCCGACCGCGACGGCCCGACCGCGGGCCCGCCTCGCTGGCCGAGGGCGAGAGATCGGCAGCGTTTGAACTAGGGTGGACGACCACCGATCACACCCGCTTAACGGAACAAATAGGGCAATACCGTAGGCTGCTGACTGAAATTAGGTAACGAATCAATCAAGTTGGGGCTACGGCGGGCGCCTGAACCGTGGTTAGCCTGTGACCAAGCACATACCCGGCAGGTAACGACCGCACGGCAACGGCACTCGCCCGCGCATACGTCGAACCACCACGCAGGGGTAACCGTGACGGGGTCCACACGGGAGATTCGGTGCCCCGCGAACGAGGCAGGAGGAAGCCGGTGACAGGTCCGATCACTCCATCGGGGTGGAACCATCAGGCAGAGTCGGCCCATCATCCAGGGTCGGCGTCTCCGCAGTGGAATGCGCAGGCCGTGCTGCAGCGGACGCGGGATGACCACGTCGCACCCATGCCCTCGCATGAGTTCGCCCGCCACGCCCAGGCCATCGTGGACAACATCGAGCGGGTCATCGAGGGGAAGACCGCGATCGTCCGGCTCGCCCTCGCGGTGCTGCTGGCCGAGGGGCACCTGCTCATCGAGGACGTTCCCGGTGTCGGAAAGACGAAACTCGCCAAGGCGCTGGCCCGCTCCATCGACTGCTCGGTGCGGCGCATCCAGTTCACCCCGGATCTGCTGCCCAGCGACGTCACCGGCGTGAGCGTCTACAACCAGGAGACCCGGGAGTTCGAGTTCAAGCCGGGGGCGGTCTTCGCCAACCTCGTGGTCGGTGACGAGATCAACCGGGCCTCGCCCAAGACGCAGTCGGCGCTGCTGGAGTGCATGGAGGAGCGCCAGGTCACCATCGACGGCATCACCTACCAGCTGCAGGTGCCGTTCATGGTCATCGCGACCCAGAACCCGATCGAGATGGAGGGCACCTACCCGCTGCCCGAGGCGCAGCGGGACCGGTTCACCGCCCGCATCGCCGTGGGCTACCCGGACGGCAAGGCCGAGCTGCAGATGCTCGACGTGCACGGGGCGGCCGACCCGCTCGACGACCTGCAGCCCGTGACCGACGCGATCACCGTCCGGCGGATGATCAGCACCGTGCGGGGCGTCCACGTCGCCGACGCGGTCAAGCAGTACGCGGTCAACCTCGTCACCGCCACCCGGGAGTCGGCCGACCTGCGGCTGGGCGCGTCGCCGCGGTCGACCCTGCAGCTCCTGCGCACCGCGAAGGCGGTGGCCGCGCTTGACGGTCGGGACTACGTGCTGCCCGACGACCTGCAGGCACTGGCCGTCCCGGTCCTGGCCCACCGGCTCATCCCCACCGCCGAGGCGCAGCTGTCCCGCCGCACGACCGACCTCGTCGTGGCCGACATCGTCCACCGCCTGCCGGTGCCCGGCGACCGGCAGCGCTCGCCGTACGAAGCCAGGAGGCGCTGACATGCGGAACGCGCTGCGAGGACTGACCACGCGCGGTCGCTCCTTCCTCGCGGC
>JADGGF010000631.1 GCA_019690055.1 Micromonosporaceae bacterium | reverse complement strand
GGTCGGGTCCACCTTGGCGCACAGCCTGGAAGCGCGCGGGCACTCCGTCGCGGTCATCGACAAGAATCCCGACGCGTTCCGCCGCCTCCGTCCCGACTTCGCCGGGCTGACCGTCACCGGCAACGGTTTCGACCGCGAGGTGCTCATCGAGGCGGGCATCGAGCGGGCCGATGCCTTCGCCGCGGTCTCCAGCGGCGACAACTCGAACATCATCTCCGCTCGGGTGGCTCGGGAGACGTTCGGCGTGAGCCGCGTGGCGGCGCGCATCTACGACCAGCGCCGGGCCGAGGTCTACGAACGGCTGGGCATCCCGACGGTGGCGACCGTGCGGTGGACCGCCGACCGGATGCTGCGCCATCTGCTGCCGCAGGAACAGGTCGAGCTGTGGCGCGACCCGACCTCGACCGTGTCGATCGTCGAGGTGCCGGTGCACCCCGGCTGGCGCTCGCGGCCCCTGCGCCAGCTCGAGGAGGCGTGCGGCGCCCGTACGGCGTTCATCATGCGGTTCGGCATCGGCACGCTCCCCACGCCGTCCACGGTGCTGCAGGACGGCGATCAGGTCTTCATGCTGCTGACCGACGACATGGTCGAGTCGGTGACCGCGATCACCGGCGGTGCACCGGCGGCCGGGTAAGGGGTACTGATGAGGGTCGCCATCGGCGGCGCGGGCAACGTGGGCCGCTCGATCGCCCAGGAGCTGATCGAGAAGGGTCACACCGTGCTGCTCATCGAACGCGAGCCGTCGGCCTTGCGCCCCGAGTGGGTGCCGACGGCCGAGTGGATCCTCGCCGACTGCTGCGAGGTGGCGAGCCTGCAGGAGGCCGACCTCGCCAACTGCGACGTGGTTGTGGCAGCGACCGGCGACGACAAGGTGAACCTCGTCCTCTCGCTGCTGGCCAAGACCGAGTTCGCGGTCCCCCGCGTGGTGGCGCGCGTCAATCGGGCGGAGAACGAGTGGCTGTTCACCGAGCAGTGGGGCGTGGACGTGGCGGTCAGCAAGCCACGCCTCATGGCCGCGCTGGTCGAGGAGGCCGTCTCGGTCGGCGACCTGGTCCGGCTCATGACGTTCCGCCAGGCCCAGGCGAACCTGGTCGAGATCACGCTGCCCGAGACCGCGCCCTACGTGGGACGCGCGGTGCGCGAGGTGCCGCTGCCCCGCGACTCCGCCCTGGTGGCGATCCTGCGCGGCAAGCGGGTCGTGGCCCCCACCCCGGGTGACTCGCTCGAGCCCGGCGACGAGCTCATCTTCGTCTGCACTTCCGAGGTCGAGGACGAGGTCCGCTCCGTCGTCCTCGGGCGCTGAGCCTGGTGGTGCTCGCTCCGCCCGATTGCCCTGCTGCGAGCCCGGGCCTTAGGCCCTTGGGTGCGTCGCGCGCGGGATCAGGCGGGCACGGCGTTGCCGAGGCCGCGCTGGTGCCGGCGAACCGCCCAGATGGTGAGCGCGAGCAGAAGGCCGTACAACGGAGCGCCGAGCGCGATCCGCAGGATGCCCAGAATGCTCGCCTGCTGGTCGTCAGTGAGCCCGCTGTCGTAGAACACCCACAGGTACCCGCCGAGCTTGATCAGGTAGGACGCCGACCACACCAGGGTGAGCCACGCGAAGATCCGCCGCAGCCCTTCCTCCCGGTACCAGCGGGTGCCGCCGTTGTCGGCGATCACCGACCACAGCCATCCGACGAACGGCCGGCCGATGACCACCGACCCGAGCAACGCGACGCAGTAGCCGGCGGTGTACAGGATGCCGGGCAGGTAGACGTCCTTGGCCTCGCCCGACCGCCAGGCCAGCGCCGCCCCGATCACGATGCCGACCAGGCCGTTGGCCGCGTGCCGCACCGACTCGCGGCGCCACAGGCGGTACGCGCCGATCCCCAGGGCCACCGCGACCGCGGCGACGAGCGCCGGGCGCAGCGACCAGAGCAGGTTGACGACGACGAACACCACGATCGGGATGCCCGCCTCCACCGTCCCGCGCACTCCGCCGAGCTGGCTCGCGACCTGCTCGGAGAAGGTGGGGAGGCGCTCCTCGTCAGCCGAGTGAGCCGGGCCGGCCTCACGTGAGGTCATGACGCTCCTCAGTACACCGGGTCCCGCCTAGGACAGCGGGTCCAGTTCGTAGTACGGGTTGTAGATGACCTTGCGGTTGTCCCGAATCGCCACGCGGCCGCGCACGGTCAGGGTCCGACCCGGCTCGATCCCGGCGATCTGCCGGCGACCCAGCCAGACCAGCGTCACCGTGTCCGTGCCGTCGTACAGATCGGCCTCCAGCGTCGGCAGGTTTGCCCGCGGAGTGTAGACGACGGTCCGCAATCGGCCGGTTACCGTGACGAGATCACCTCGCCGTATCTCGCCACACGACTGGCAACCCGACCGGCGCGTCTCGGCCCGCAACTCCTCGGCGTCGAGCTCATCCACGCTGGCGGTGAGCCGCCGTACGAGCCCACGCAGCCGCTCCGCCGGCTTGGCGGTCAGCTTCACCGCGATCTCCGGCTACGCGCCCCCGACCGTCCGGACGCGGCCGCCTTCGCGGACGCATCCTTGGCCGGTGCAGCCTTGGTAGGGGCGGCTACCGCGGGCGCGGCCGGGGCG
>JADGGF010000630.1 GCA_019690055.1 Micromonosporaceae bacterium | reverse complement strand
GGCGCGGGGGGCGGGGGCGCCCGGCGGCCGCGGCCGCGCCCCCCCCCCCGCGACCCCAGAACCGCTGCCCGAACCAGTAGCCGACGAAGCGCCGGTCGTCCTGCCACCACGCGAGGATGTTGCCGGCCACCTCTCCATCGACGGTGACGGTCTGGGCCCGCCCGGTCGGGTTGCCGAGCACCCTTGTCCGCCAGTGCGTGAGGAAGCTGTCCCGATCGCGGGCCGGAAATTGTGCTCGCCGCACCGCCTCCTCCTCCCGCTGGTGCTCGAAGAACACCTCGAGGTCCGCCTCGTCGACATCCCGCAACTGCACATCGGCCATGCGGCGAGTGTGCCCGGACCCACCGACAGCGCCCGGCGGTCTGAGACACGATGCCGCCGCTGCTCGTCACCAAAACTTCGACCGATATCGATCCCAATCGAAAACAAGTCGTGGCGTGGACGCGGAGGAGAGTCTCAGCCGCGCCGGTATGCGACCATCCCGACGTGAATGACGTGGAGACAGTGACGCGGCGGTTGCTGGTGAGACCCGTGGACCTGGTCGAGGCGGCCACGGCCCTGCCGGCCGGGCCGGGGATCTACGCCTGGTGGGCGAGGCCGGAGGCCCTGCCCGAGTTCGCTGGTCCGGCCAACCCCGTGGCGGCCGAGCTGCGGCTGCTCTACCTCGGCCTGGCCACGAACCTGCGACGGCGTATCGTCACCAACCACCTCAAGCAGTCCGGCTCATCGACGCTCCGACGCACCCTCGCCGGACTGCTCCTGCCCGAACAGGGATACCGGACGACCTGGACCGACCGCGTCGTGCTGATCCCCGACGACGAGGCACGGCTGACGGCCTGGATGACCGAACACCTCCGGCTGACCTGGGCCGAACACCCCAACCCCCACGCGATCGAGATGGACCTGATCGCCGCGTTGGCCCCACCGCTCAACGTGGACGGGGCCGCGAAGGGCGAGGTGCGCGACCGGATCCGCGCGGCCAAGAAGGCCTACCAGGCCAGCGCCGGCCCGCGACCCGTGAGCCTCGCCGACGGCGCCCTCTCCGCGCAGTGAACCGCTACCCGGTGTCGCCGGGGCGGACGAGGCCGGTCTGGTAGGCGATGACGACGAGCTGGGCCCGGTCGCGAGCCCCGAGCTTGGCCATGGCGCGGTTGACGTGGGTCTTGGCGGTCGACGGCGCGAGGTAAAGGCGCTCGGCGATGTCCTGATTGGACAGACCGAGGGCGACCAGCGCCAGCACCTCCCGCTCGCGCTCGGTGAGCACGTCCAGGACGGTCGCGTCCAACTGAGGGCCAGGGTCGCCGCTGGTGAGGAACCGGGCGATCAGCGCCCGCGTGGCCTTGGGCGACAGCAGGGCGTCGCCGCTGGCCACGGTCCGGATGCCGTTGAGAAGTTCGTCCGGCGTGGCGCCCTTGCCGAGAAAGCCGCTGGCCCCGACCCTCAACGCGCGCAGGACGTACTCGTCGAGCTCGAACGTCGTCAGGATGAGCACCCGGACGCCGGCCAGGTCGTCATCGGCGGTGATGAGCTGGGTCGCCTGCAACCCGTCGATCTCGGGCATGCGAATATCCATGAGTATGACGTCGGCCCGGGTCGTCCGCGTCAGCTCGACCGCTTCCCGGCCGGTGGCCGCCTCGCCGACGACCGCCAGATCCGGCGCGGATTCGATGATGCCGCGCAGCCCGGTCCGGATCAGGGCCTGATCGTCGGCGATGAGCACCCGAATCATCCCAGTCCTCCGCCAGAAGGCCCGGCGGTGGGCAACACCGCACGGACGTGGAACCGGCCGCCGTTCGGCCCAGCCGTCAACGTGCCGCCGACGGCGATGGCCCGTTCACGCATCCCGGTCAGCCCATGGCCGGCGGCGTCCGGTCGCAGCCGTCCGGGATCGACGAAATTCCCGACGTCGATAATCACGGCGTCCGGGGCGTACTCGATCCGCAACTCCGCGCTGCCGTCGCGGCCGTGCTTGTAGGCGTTGGTGAGCGCCTCCTGCACGATCCGGTATGCGGCCCAGTCCACCGCGGGCGGCAGCGATCGCGCGGTCCCCGCCTGATGGTGCGCAACCCGAAGCCCGGCGGACGCCAGCGAATCCAGCAGCTCGCCCAGCTGGGCCAGCCCGCGCACCGGCTCGGTGGGCGCGTCAATGTCCCCGGGCTGGCGCAGCACGGCCAGAATCGTCGTCAGCTCGTTCAGCACGGTCCGGGCCGCCTGCCGGACATGGCCCAGCGCCGCCTCGGCCTGCTCCGGTCGCGTGCGTACGGACTGCTCGGCCAGCCCGGCCTGCACATTGATGACCGCGATGTGGTGGGCGACCACGTCGTGCAGCTCCCGCGCGATGCGCACGCGTTCCTCGGTCACCCGACGACGCGCCTCCGACTCCCGGGTCTGCTCCGCGCGGGCGGCCCGCTCCTCGACCGCGGCCACGTACGCCCGGCTGCTCCGGACGGCGTCGCCGACCGCCGTCGCCATGCCGATCCACGCGACGGCGCCCAGCGGCAGACCGAACCAGCCCTCGCCCGACCACACCATCGCCGCGGCGTACACGGTCAGCGCACTGACCAAACCGGCCACCCACGCGGTCGCCCGCG
>JADGGF010000629.1 GCA_019690055.1 Micromonosporaceae bacterium | reverse complement strand
GCCGTTGTCTACCTGGTCGTACTCGCAGGGCTCGGCCCAGCGATCGCGATAGCCGTCCAGCCGTCAGCGGTGCGCCCCGGTCCGCAATCGCGAACCGGGGCGCCCAAGCCTCAGATCTCTCGCAGCCTCAGATCTCCCGCGCGCTAGACCTCCAGCTCGCGGGCGACGGCGTGCACCGCTTGCGCCACCTGGTGGGCGACGCGCTTGTCCGGGAACCGGCCCCGGCGCAGGTCAGGCATGATCTTGGCCTCGAGAACCTTGATCATGTCCTCGATGAGACCGTGCAGCTCCTCGGCCGGCCGGCGACGCAGCTCGCGGAGGGAGGGCGGCGGATCGATCAGCTTGATCGACAACGCCTGCGCGCCCTTGCGGCTGTCGACGATGCCGAACTCCACCCGCTGCCCGGAGCGCAGCTCCTCCACGCCCGCCGGCAGCGCGGCCTTGTGCACGAAGACGTCGCCACCATCGTCGCTGGTGAGAAAGCCGAAACCCTTCTCCTTCTCGTACCACTTCACGCGACCCGTGGGCACCGCTGACCTCATCCTTCGTACGACGGACGCAACATCATCCAGGCTACCGGCGGCGCCGCGCCGGCCCAACCGAGATGGGCCCGCCGAGGGTACGGCTGGTCAGACCTCGACGACGGACGCGGTCAAAGCCTTGACAAGCAAGGGCGGTCAGACCTTGTGGTGCGGGGTGCGCCAGGTGCCGTCCTCGTCCCGCTCGAAGTCGGCGAAGAGCGCGGGGACCTCGTCGGCCATGATCTGGGCGACCTTGTCGAAGACCCGCCGCATCTCCTCCTCGGCCGAGGGATGCGTACGCATCTCGATCGTGTGCCGGATGGCCCGGATGTTGGCGCTCCACCCGATCGACGTCGCCACGCCGTCGGGGACGTACCGCCGCATCGCCGACGTGATCTCCTTCTTGCGGTGGAACGGCACGCCGTCCTCGGTGATCCCGGTCTTCTCCGTGGCCAGCCGCAGGAAGGTCTCCGTGCGCTCCAGCAGGTCGTTGGCCGCCTCCAGCAGGGCCGGGTCGTCGCGGACGAACGCGGGGTGCTCGAACGGGATGTCGGTCAACCGGACGTACCGCAGCGACTCCTGGCTCACCGCAGTGCCGGCCCGGTGGCGCACCAGCTCATGGGTGAAGACCCGGCTCACGTTGTGGAAGACGAAGCTGTACGTGGCGTGCTCCAGGACCGACCCGTGGCCGCTGCTGAGCACATTCAGCAGGTAGGCGGCGCTGTCGCGGCGCACCTTGGTCACGTTGGGGTTCAGCCCCGGCGTCCACGACCGGTAGCACATGCGGCCCATGAACTCGATGAGGCTCTCGCCGTCGGGGCGGTCACCGAGCGCGGCCATCCGCTCGCGCCACTCGGTCCCGCCGACCGCGGCCAGGTAACGCTCGACCTCAGCCCAGTCGATGGCCGGCCGGGCGATCAGGAACACCTCCGGCGACACGTCCCGCATTCCCGCACCCTACGGCGATCGGGCACCCAGGCACGACAAGACTCGCCGTCCGGAGCGGGTGTGGTAGGTCATGCCGGCCGCCGACGGACGTCCCGTCGGGGTCCCGCCCGGCCCTTGCCGGCGTCGCCCCGGTTGGGCAGCCGGACCTGGGCCGGGGCCCCGGTCAGTCGCCGGATGATCGGCTCGACGTCGCCGATCTCGCACCCGAGCCACCGGCGATGCATCCGCTCCGCCACGGCGTACGTCGTGCCGCTGCCGCCGAAGGGGTCCAGGACCACGTCGCCGGGTTCACTGGCAATGTCGAGCACCCGCGTCAGCAGCTTTTCCGAGAGCTCGTTGGCCCCGCGGTTCTTCGTGCCGCGATGTCTCACCGGGGGTATGTCCGACCACACGTCGGACAGGTTGAGGCCGGCCGGGTTCAGCTTGCCCCGGTGCCCGCCGTAGTCCTTGATGTCCCCGCCACAGTGTCGACACACGGGCACGGGTATCCGCGGACGGGTGAACGTCCTGGGTTTGCCGTTGGTGTAGTACAGCAGGCTGTAGTGAGCGGGGTAGAGCCGTCCAGGAATGGGAAGACTGAACTTGATGTCGACGGCGATCCAATGCCGGAACGTCAACCCGAGCGCGTTGAGAAAGTGCCCGAGCTCGATGTTCCACCTCGGTAGGTGGTAGAGGAAGAACGCCCCACCCGGCGCGAGGGTCCGGGCACATTCCTTGACCCAGGACTCACACCACGCCAGGTAGTCCTCGTCGTGGCGGGCGTCGCTGATCCCCGGGCCGTAGTCCTTGCCGAGGTTGAAGGGCGGATCGGCGAACACGAGGTGGACCGACCCGTCCGGCACCGTCGCCAGGAAGTCCAGGCAGTCACCGTGGTACAGCGTGCCCAGCTCGGTCCGGTACGCGGGTTCCATACGCTCGTCCCTCCGGGCGGACCCGTCCGTGCGTGTGAACCTAACGGCCCGCTGGGGCATCGCCGCCGACCCGCCGCCCGGCGTGTCGCCTGCCCAAACCAGCCGGGCCCAACCCACCCGGTCGGTCGTCACCCTGCCCTCCGGCGCGGTGACGACGGTCACGCTCTGTTAGGGTCACTGCCACCGAATGGCACTGTCGGGAGTGGACACATA
>JADGGF010000039.1 GCA_019690055.1 Micromonosporaceae bacterium | reverse complement strand
CCGCGCCGGGCGCCGCCGGGCCCCCCCCCCGGAGGTGCGCCCCGGAGCCCGGTGAGCTATCCGTACGGCACCGCGACGCTGTCCGAGCTGGTAGGGCGCGGGCCCGACGGCGTCTGGTGGACGGTGCCGCTCGCCGTGCCCGGGGCGCACCGACCGAGCGCCGCGTACGCGGCCGCCCCCGACCGGCTGCACTCCGAGCTGCACAGCGCGGTGCTCGTGGTGGCCGCGGCCGACCACGATGCCGCGGTGGCCCTCTTCACGGCCGCTGGGATGACCGCGGCCTTCGACGGCGCGATGGCCGGCCCTCCCTTTGATGAGCTGGTCGGGATGCCGCCGGAGGCCCGCCTTCGGCTCACGTTTCTCATGGGACCGGCCCAGGAAGCGGCCCGGGTGGAGATCATGTCTTTTGAGGGCGTACCGATCCGGGACCGGTCGATCGACCGGTCCGGCATCCGCCGGCTGGTCTTCGCCGCTGACCAGCCGCGCGAGTCGTACGACGCGCTCGTGGCGGCCGGGGCGACGCCGATGGCGGCGGACGTGGTGCGCGGGCCGGTGGGAGTCGAGATCCAGGTGGTGGCGGCATGACCACTCTCAGGTCACCGTCGATGTCAGTCATGTCGATGTCAATAACGTCGATGCGGTTCGGTTCCGTGCGGCGCGCGGGTGGGAAGGAGCGGATGCGATGACCGGAAACCACCTGGTCGGCGGGGTCAACGCGGCCTTCATCGGGGTGACCGACCCCGGCCCGGCGCTGGATCTGTACGTCGGCCAGCTCGGGTGGCAGGTCGCCGACGAGGGCGTCATTTCGGCGCCCGCGGCCGCGCGGCTCTGGGGTGAGGGGGTCGGCGAGCTGGCCGTCACCGTGCTCACCGCGGCGGGCGCCGGGCACGGCCGGCTGGTGCTGCTGCGCGTACCCGACCAGCCGCTGCCGGCCCATCCGCGGCAGGCGGACACGGGTCTCATTGCTATAAACATGTACACCCGTGACATCGAGGTGACCTACCGCCAGCTGGTCGAGGCCGGGCAACAATGGGCGACCAAGCCGGCGACCTGGGAGGTGCCGCTGGGCGAGCGAATGGTGACCGTCACCCAGGGCTTCCTGCTGGCCCCGCAGGCCACCGACATCGTCTTCGTCCAGCCCGCCCAGCCCCGCGGGACCGCGGCCTGGGACGTCGACCCGGAGCGGCACTACACCGAGCTGACCTCGGTCGTGTGCCACGTCCCCGACTTCGAGGCGGAGACCCGCTTCTGGGGGGCCGACGGCCTCGGCCTGGCCAGTTGGTACGACGTCACCTTCAGCCACCCCGGTCTGGAGGCGTTGGCAAACCTGCCGCCCGGCACGGTGATGCGACTGTCGTTCCTCGCCGGCCCGACCACCGCCCGGATCGAGGTGACCCGGATCGCCGACCGTACGCTCGGCACCGATCGGCGGGCCACCCAGCGCACCGCCCGCCACCTCGGCCACACCGGATGGCTGGTCGAGGTGCGCGACCTCGAGGCGACGGTGGCGCGGGCCGTGGAGCTCGGCGCCACCGTGCACGCCGCGCCACACGCGGGCCCGGAGTTCCTGTTCGCCGGCCGCCCGGTGGCGTTCCTTGACACGCCTAACGGCCTGCCCGTCACATTCGTCGAACACGGCGGCTGAGCCCGCCGACCCGCCATCCAAACCGCTCAGCCGCTGCGAGAAACGGAGAAGAAGCCATGCGACCGCACGTCGAGCTCATTCATGAAGGTGACTACATCTGGCATGCCGCGGAGTTGCCTGGCTCGGAGGGTCGGGCGAGTGAGCGGCGGTTGTCGGTCGACGAGGAGGACGGGTCGTCCTCGCTGCGAATCGACTTTCACACCGACTGGGGCCGAGGCCCGGGCATCCACCACGCCAACACTGAGTACTACGTGCTCGAGGGCGTGATGTACTACGGCGACCGGAAGATCGGTAAAGGCGGATACGTGTACGCGCCCAAGGGTGTGCCGACCGACGCCATCCGGTTCGCCGAGGGCACGAAGATCCTGCACTACCGGGAGTACGGCGACGCGGGCTTCGACCCGGTCGACTCGCTGGCCGCGCCCCGCTGGCCGGACGCCCGCGAGGACGTCATCATCCTTGACACCGAGGCGATGACGTGGGACGCCGTGCCCAACCCGGGCCCTATGCCCGGCCTGTTCATCAAGTACCTCCACGTCGACCCGGTGACCGGCTTCTACACCCGGCTGGTGCACGCACAGGAGGGATGGGCCGACCACCGGCTGGCCCACCACCCGTGCTACGAGGAGGCGTACACGATCCAGGGCCACATGGAGTACAACTTCGGCACCCTCGACGTGGGGACGTACTTCTTCCGGCCCGCGCGCATCAAGCACGGTCACTTCACCTCCATGGAAGGGGGCGCGACCTGGCTGCTGCGCTCCGACGGCGAGCTGTACAACTGGTACACGCAGAACGAGTGGGTCCGGTGGGGCGGCGAGGGCCTGAACTACGGCACCGCCGCCGAGGACGGCCGGCCGTTCCGCTGGTCGCACTCCAGCCACGGTCTGGCCCAGCCCTGGCGCAGCGAGCGGGACCTGGAGATGCTGCGGGCGGCCTGGCAGTTCCAGCACGACCAGGGCGCCCCGGACGACCCCTTCTTCCTGCACGGAACCGGTCCGGACCACTCGGCGATCGCGATCGCCAAGGCGCTCGATGCTGCCCGCCTGCAGGCCGGCCACGGCGGCGTCCATGACCACGCGCACGACCATGACCACGCGCATGACGGCGACCATGACCACGCGCACGACGGCGACCACGGGCATGACCACGCGCGCGAGCCCGTCGCCCTCGACTGGGGCGCACCGCGCGAAGCCGTCGAGCACCCGGCGGAGCGGACCGACGACAGGTCCCACAACTGGGGCGCCGGGCGCGTGTGGAAGCCGGGCGAGCCGATCCCGGCGCCGATCCTGTCGAGCCTTCCGGTGCGGAGCCGCTCCCGGGGTCGCTGGGACGGCGACGGCATGTGAGCCGGGCCGGCACAGCCCGCGACATGGCGCGGCCATCAGGAGGAGAGGGTGAGACCAGCATGAGCGAGTCGGAAGCCAGCGCCGACGGCACAGGCAACGACGCCGCCCGCTACGACGTCGTTGTCGTCGGCGCCGGCACCGCGGGCATTCCGTGCGCCATCCACGCCGCGCAGGCGGGGGCGCGGGTCCTGTTGGTGGAGAAGGACAGCCGCATCGGCGGCACCCTGCACGTGACCGGTGGGCACATGGCGGCCGCGGGCACCCGCCGCCAGGCCGAGCGGGGCATCGAGGACAGCGTCGAGGCCCACCTGGCCGACATCCGGCGGATCAGCAAGGGCACGGCCCGGGACGACCTGATCACCATCGTCGCCCACCACGCGCCGGAGACGATCGAGTGGCTGGCCGACCGCGGGTTCGCCTTCGCCCCCGAGACCCCGCGCATCATCTACGGTCACGAGCCCTACACCGTCGCCCGCACCTACTACGGCAAGGACGAGGGCATGTCCATTCTGGCCGTGCTCGAGCCCGAGCTGCAGAAGGCGATGGCTGAGCACGACCTGACGCTGTGGACGAACGCGCCGGTGACCGAACTGTCCACAGACGACAATGGGGCGGTCGTCGGGGTCACCGTCTACCGCGACGGCAAGGACGTACCGGTGCGGGCCGCCGCCGTGGTGATCGCCACCGGCGGGTTCGCGTCCGGGCCGGAGCTGTTCCAGGAGCTGGAGGGCTCACCGCTGGTCTCCGCCGCCGCCCGTACGTCCACCGGGGACGGTATCCACCTGGGCCTGGCGGTCGGCGCGCGGCTGCAAGGCAAGGGCACCTACCTGCCCACCTTTGGCGGCCTGCCCGACCCGCGCACCCCGGGGCGGGCCAACTGGTCGGACCGGCAGCGGCTGACCAGCGAGCGGCCGCCCCGGGAGATCTACGTGGACAAGAACGGCCGCCGCTGGGTGCGGGAGGACGAGGAGTCGATCGACGAGAAGGAACGGGCCCTCACCAAGATCCCGGATCAGACCTTCTGGACGATCTTCGACGACGCAGCGCTCTCGCTCGCCACCGGCGGCCTGAACCAGATGGTCGTCGGCAAGGAACCGGACGAGGTCCGGGCCATGATGGACAACCGCCCAGGCCTGCACTCGGCCGACACCATCGAGGAGCTGGCCAGGAAGGCGGGCATCGACGAGGCCGGGCTGGTCGCGACCGTCGCCGCGTACAACCGCGCGGTCGAGGCCGGCGAGGACCCCGAGTTCGGCCGCGAGTACCTGCCCGCGCCGATCGCCCAGCCGCCGTTCTACGCCATCCGCAACCACGCCATCACGTTGGTGACGTTCCAGGGATTGGACATCGACGAGTCGTTTGCGGTCATCGCCGAGTCGGGCCAGCCGATTCCCGGCCTGTACGCCATCGGCGAGGTGATCGGCGCGGGCGCTACCTGTGGCAACAGTTTCTGTTCCGGAATGCTGGTCACCCCGGCGCTGACCTTTGGGCGCCTGCTCGGTACCCGACTTGGCCAGGAGCTGGCTGGGACCGCGGCGACGATTCATTGACTTTGGAGGTGAACGCGTCATGCGTCCCCATGTCGAGCTGATTCATGAGGACGACTACGTCTGGCACCCGGCCGAGCTGCCCCGCGGCGAAGGTCGCGCCAGCGAACGGCGACTGTCGGTCGACGAGGAGGACGGCTCGTCCTCGCTGCGCATCGACTTCCACACCGACTGGGGACGCGGCCCCGGCATCCACCACGCCAACACCGAGTACTACGTGCTGGAGGGCACGGTCCGGTACGGCGGCCGCGAGTTCGGCAAGGGCGCCTACATCCACGCGCCCAAGGGGGTGCCGACCGACTCGATCTGGTTCGCCGCCGGTACCAGGATCCTGCACTTCCGGGAGTACGGCGAGTCCGGGTTCGACCCGGTCGACTCGGTGAACGCGCCGCGCTGGGCGGAGGCGTACGAGGACGTGATCGTCCTGGACACCGAGGCGATGACATGGGACCACGTGCCCAACGTCGGGCCTATGCCGGGCCTGTACATCAAGTACCTGCACATCGATCCGCGCACCAACTTCTACACCCGGTTGGTCTACGCCGAGGAGGGCTGGAGCGACCACCGCCTGGCCCACCACCCGTGCTACGAGGAGGCGTACACCATCTCTGGCCGGATGACCTACAACTTCGGTGACCTGGACCCGGGCACCTACTTCTTCCGGCCGGCGCGAATCAAGCACGGTCACTTCGTGGCCGACCGGGGCGGCACCGCCTGGATCCTGCGCTCGGACGGGCAGCTGCGCAACTGGTACTCGGAACAGACCTGGGTGCGCTGGGGCGCGGTGGCGACCAACTGGGCCACCCCACAGGGCGGCCGGATCCGCTGGTCGCAGTCCAGCCACGACCTGGCCGACCAGCCGTGGCGCAACGAGTTCGAGCGCGAGTCGCTGCAGAAGTCGATCGCGTTCCAGCGCGAGCAGGGCGACAAGGTCACCGACTATCGCGAGCATGGCCAGGGCACCGACCCGAGCGTGCTGGCGATGCTCAAGGCGATGGACGCGGCGACCCTGCAGGGCGGACACGGCCACTCCCACGACCACGAGCACAGCCACTCCGACGAGCACAGCCACGACCACGACCACAGCCACGACGAGGCGGCGGCGAAGGTGGACTGGGGCGCCGATCCGCGCCAGTACGAGCGGACCGGTGAGCGCACCGACGCCAACGCGTACAACTGGGGGGCCTCGTACCCGACCGGGCCGGCCGACCCGACGATGGCGCCGATCATCTCGACCCTGCCGGTGCGGTCCCGGTCGCGCGGGCGCTGGAACGGCGAGGGCATGTGATGGCCAGTCCGGCGTCGGTGCGCAACTGGGATCTGGAGGCCGACGTTGTCGTCCTGGGTGCGGGTCTGGCCGGGATCGTCGCCGCGCTGGAGGCGCACGAGGTGGACCCGGACGCCCGGGTGGTGATCCTGGAGAAGCAACCACCAAAGACCGCTGGCGGCAACAGTCGGGTCTCCGGCCAGTCGCTGTCGTTCCCGGTGGACATGGCGGCCTACCGGCGATACCAGGCGGCGCTGAACCAGCCGCATCCGCTGCCGGAACGGCTGCTGGACGCCTGGGTGGCCGGGCGCACCGGGCTGCGGGAGTGGGTCGAGGCGAAGGCCGCCGAGGTCGGGTTCGAGCTGGTGCCGTGGGGCAACTTCGGCGCCGAGTTTCCGGACATGCCCGGCGCCGAGTGTATCGACGACCTGTACACGTTGCGGCCGGCGACCGGGGACCCGGATCGGCGACCGAACCGGACCTACCCGTCCGGGGTGTACCTGTGCTTCAAGGCGCACCTGGACCGCACTCCGGAGATCGAGGTACGGCACGAGGTGCGGGCCCGGGAGCTGGTGCAGGACCCGGACACCCTGGAGGTGTTCGGCGTGCTGGGCGAGTGGCGCGGGCAGCCGTTCGCCGCCCGGGCCCGACGCGGCGTGGTGGTCGCGACCGGTGGGTTCGAGTCGGACAGCGAGATGCTCGGCACCTACGCCGGGTACGCGCCGGGCGTGACGCCGTACGGGTCGCCGTTCAACACCGGCGACGCGATCCCGATGCTGCAGAAGGCCGGGGCCAAGCTCTGGCACATGCGCAACAACACCGAGACCGGCGGCAACCACCCGGGCATCAAGTGCGGGGACCGGGGTGCGGTGGTGCGCAACCCGCGGCCGAAGGCGCGCAGCTGGTTCGACATCGGCGCGAACGGGCGCCGCTTCTACCCGGAGGCGGGCAACTACCACGACACGCACTTCAAGTACCGGCACCACGATCGCTGGGAGGACGTGCCGATCAGCCGGGTGACCCCGGCGCACATGATCTTCGACGAGACGACCCGGGTGACCGACTGCCTCGCCGCGCGCGGGATGGGCTGGTTCCTGGTGGTCGACGGGTACGAGTGGAGCGCTGACAACAGCGCCGAGGTGGCCGCTGGATGGATCCAGAAGGCGGACACGGTCGAGGAGCTGGCGATCAAGATCGGCCGGGACCCGCGAGCGCTGGCCGAGCAGATCGCGCGCTTCAACGCGGCGGCCGAGGCGGGTGTGGACGCCGAGTTCGGCCGGGATCCGGCCACGATGAGCCCGTTGCGGCCGCCGTACTACGCGGCGGAGCTGGTGGCCGGGCTGATCTGTACCACGGGTGGGGCGATGCGGGACGAGTACGGCCGAGTGCTGGATCACCAGGAGCGGCCGATCCCGGGCCTGTTCGAGGCCGGTGAGCTGGGTTCCTTCCATTCGAATCTTTATCAGAACGGATCATTCCTCACGGAGGCGATGTTCAGTGGCCGGTGGGCCGGGCGCAGCGCCGCGCTCCGGTCGCCCTAGGCGGGTCCCGGCCCGTCCGGTCCCCGGACGGGTGGGCGCGTCACCGGCTCCGAGGCGGCGAACTGTTTCGATGGCTTGTCGTCGGTCGGTGGACCGGCGCCCTCGGGTGGATACATTCGCAAGGCGGCGGGACGGACGCGGGCCCGCCCCGAGAGGCCATGCCCGAGGAGCAGAGGCAGTGATGACGGGTGACCCGGTGAACGAGCTCGACGAGGTCCGCGGTCGCGGCGAGGCCAGCAAGCTGGCGGTCAGCCGGGTCCGGACCGCGTACCAACAGGTGGCCGACCAGCTGCGCGAGCTGATCCTCGCCGGCACGCTGGCCGCGGGGGACCGGTTGCCGCCCGAGCCGGACCTCGCCGCGAGATTCGGCGTCAGCCGGAGCACGATCCGGGAGGCGCTGCGTGTTCTGGCCTCGCGGGATCTCATCTACACCACTCGGGGGACCACCGGCGGCACCTTCGTGAGCCGGGTGGACGCCGCGCAGGTCAGCGAGTATCTCGAGACGAGCATCGGGCTGATGTCCGGCAGCGACTCGGTGACGGTCGCCGAGATGCTCGAGGCCCGAGAAGTGCTCGAGGTGCCGTCGGCCCGACTGGCCGCCGTGCGCCGCGAGGAGCACCATCTCAAGGCGCTGCGCGAGGCGGTCGAGCGCGAGACCCGGACACGGGGCCGGGACCGCCGGTTCCACGAACATCGCACCTTCCACGCGACGATCGTGGAGGCCTCCGGTAACCGGCTGCTGCGCATGGTCGCCGAGCCCGTTTTCCGCGTCCTGCAGGCGAAGTTTCTCTCCCCGGATGTTCCGGACACGTTCTGGGCGAGGGTCGACCGCGACCACGAGGCGATCCTGAATGCCATCGAGGACCGCGACGGCGAGGCGGCGGCGGCCGCGATGCAGCGGCACCTGACGGCTCTGCGGGACGCGTACGCCGAGTAAGGGTAATTCGTCTGATGTTTTTCACCGCCAGGCTAGACAAGGCACACACGGCCCGTGTGGCGTTGACTGGCGAAACGTCTGACGTTTAGGCTCAACGGGACGACGCGCGCCAGGGAGAGGTGGCCATGACTGTGAAACCGGGGTGGACCGGGCGCTTCTACGAGGACTTCGAAATCGGCGACGTCTACCGACACCCGCTGGGCCGGACGGTCACTGAAGCCGACAACATCTGGTTCTCGCTGCTGACCATGAACACGAACCAGATGCATTTCAATACCGAGTACGCCAGCAAATCCGAATTCGGGCGGCCGCTGGTGGTCTCCACGCTCACCGTGGCCATCGCGGTCGGCCAGAGCGTCACCGACATCACCCAGAACGCGTTCGCCAACCTCGGCTGGGACGAGATCCGCCTGACCCATCCGGTCTTCGCCGGCGACACGCTGTTCAGCGAGTCGATCGTGCTGGACAAGCGGGAGTCGGCCAGCCGTCCCCACGCCGGCATCGTCACCGTCCGTACGCGCACGCTCAACCAGAACGGCGACGAGGTCTGCTCGTTCAAGCGGACCTTCTACGTCTACAAGCGCGGAGCCGAACAGGTCGAAGGGATCTTCCCCGAAGGCAGGACGCCGCTGACCCTGGACCAGGAGTGAGGCGCCGTGCGCATCACCTACCAGCCCTGGGGCGAGACGCTCGCTGAGCTCGTCGACGTGGGGCGCCGCGCGGAGGAGGCCGGGGCCGAGGTCCTGTGGACGTCGGAACTGCACCGCAGCGCGACCGTCACCGCGGCGGCCCTCGCCCAGGGCACGAGCCGGGCCCGCATCGGCACCTCCATCGCGCTGGCGTTCGTGCGCAGCCCCATGATCACCGCGCTGGAGGCGTTGGACATCGACGAGATGTCCGGTGGGCGGTTCATCCTCGGGCTCGGGTCCGGTGTCGCGCGCCTCAACGAGCTGTGGCACAACGCGCGGTTCGGCAAACCGGTGCCGCACCTGCGCGAGACGGTCCGCAACATTCGGTACTTCTGGCAGACGTGCACCTCCGGGGCGGAGATCGCGTTGGCCGGCGACTACGAGCCGATGCACATTTCTGGATACCAGCGCCCGTTCGCGGTCGGCCGCACCGACATCCCCATCTACCTCGCCGCCATGGGTCCGCAGATGACCCGCCTGGCCGGAGCCATCGGCGACGGCTGGATCAGCCACGAGCTCTGCTCGCCCGCCTACCTCGCGCAGCGCGTCCTGCCGGAGCTGACCGCGGGCATCGCCCGGGTGCCCGGCCGGACCCGTGCCGACGTCGACGTGGTGGTCTCCGCCTGCTGCTCCATCGACGATGACGCCCGGGTGGCCCGGCGCCGGATGGCCGGCCTCGTCGGCTTCTACGCCAGCGTCCGGACCTACGCGGACTTCTTCGAGTTCCACGGGCTGGCTCAGGAGCAGCAGCAGATCATCGACGTATTCCGATCCGGGCGGGGGGCCGACCACCTCGCCGACTCGGTCAGTGACGCGATGGTCGACGCGCTCGCCCTGACCGGCGACCGTGATCGGGTGGTTGAGCGAATCATGGCCTACCGCGGCCTGGCCGATTCGGTGAAGCTGAGCCCACCGACCCACGGTCTGTCCGCCGCGGAAACCCGCCTCGCGCAGGACCAGATCATCGCGATGATCGCCGACGTCAAGGAGGACCTGGCATGAAGCCGTTGCAGGACGTGCGGATCATCTCGCTGGAGCAGTACGGGGCCGGCCCCTTCGGCAGCCTGCATCTGGCGGACCTCGGGGCGGAGATCATCAAGATCGAGGACCCCAGCGTCGGCGGTGACGTCGGTCGTTACGTGCCGCCCTACGCCGAGGGCGAGGACTCCCTGTTCTTCGAGACCTTCAACCGCAACAAAAAGAGTATATCTCTGGATCTATCGACGCCGGCCGGGCGGGCGGTGTTTGAGGATCTCGTGCGGGTCTCCGACGCGGTCTACTCCAACCTGCGGGGGGACGTGCCGGAGAAGATGGGGATCACCTACGACCAGCTCAAGCACCTCAATCCGGCCATCGTCTGCTGCTCGCTGACCGGGTTCGGAATGACCGGGCCGCGCAGGAAGGAACCCGGCTACGACTACATCCTGCAGGGTCTGGCCGGCTGGATGGCGCTCACCGGCGAGCCGGACGGGCCGCCGACCAAGTCCGGACTCTCCCTGGTCGACTACTCCGGCGGTTATGTCGCGGCGATCGCGCTGCTGGCCGGCCTGCACGCGGCCCGCCGGGACGGGGTGGGCATGGACTGCGACGTCAGCCTCTACGACACCGCGCTGACGATGCTGACCTACCCGGCGACCTGGCACCTCAATGCCGGCTACGAGCCGACCCGCACCCGCCACTCGGCCCATCCGTCGCTGGTGCCGTTCCAGGTGTTCCAGGCCAAGGACGGATGGCTGGTGGTGGGCTGCGCGAAGGAGAAGTTCTGGGTTCGGCTGGCCGAGGTGGTCGGTCACCCGGAGTGGGCCGAGCAGGGGTCGCCGTACGCCAGCTTCGCCGGCCGGGGGAAGCATCGCGAGGAGCTGCTGGCCCAGCTCGAGGCGATCTTCCGGGAGCGCACGGTCGACGAGTGGCTGTCGGTGCTCTACCCCGCGAGCATCCCTTGTGGACCGATCAACGACGTTCCCCAGGCGCTGCGGGAGGAGCACACGATCGCGCGCAACCTGATCGTGGAGACCGAGCATCCCCGGTTCGGCACCGTGCGGCAGCTCGCCTCGCCCGTCCGCGTCGGTTCGCAACCGCCAGAGTACCGCCGGGCACCGCTGCGCAACGAGCACTTCGACGAGATCCTGCGCGGCATCGTCGGCTACGACGACGCGCGAATCGACCAGTTGCGTCGGGAGGGCGCGTTCGGTGCCCCGGCGCCGGTGCCCGCCCAGCCCAGCGCACCGGAGGCGGATGCCGCGGCCTCCCCGGCGCCCGGCTCGTCCGAGGCGGGGGGCATCCCGCGATGACCGCTCGTGCGTTGGCCGATTGGGGCGTCACGGTCGGCTCGTTCCCCACCGAGGTACGCCGGGCCGCCCGGCGGCACCTCTTCGACGGGCTGGCCAACGTGATCGGCGCGGTTCGCACCGGGACGGTGCCCGCGGCCGTACCGGTGGCCGCGGACCTGGGCGGCCCGCCGGAGGCCACCATCCTGGCGAACGGCCGGCGCGTCGGCGCCCCCGCGGCGGCCCTCGCGAACGGGTCGCTCGTGCACGCGCTGGACTTCGACGACACCCACGCGGGTGGGCTGATCCACGCCACCGCGGTGGTGCTGCCGGCGGCCCTGGCCGTGGGGGAGCAGACCGGAGCGTCCGGTGCGGCGGTGCTGGACGCGGCGATCGTCGGCTATGAGGCGTCCTGCCGCATCGCCGCCGCCGCGCCGCACGGCTTCCACGCCCGCGGCCTGCACGCCACGATGGTGGCCGGCGTCTTCTCGTCCGCCCTCGTCGCGGCCCGCCTGCTCGGGCTCGACGCCGAGCGCACCACCCACGCCCTGGGGATCGCCGGCAGCCAGGCCGGCGGGCTGCTGGCCTTTCTCGGCACTGGGGCGTCCACCAAGCAGCTCCACCCCGGCTTCGCCTCGCACGCCGGCATCCTCGCCGCCCGGCTCGCCGCCGCCGGCGCGACCGGTCCGGAGACTGTCTTCGATGGCCCGCACGGCGTCTACGACGCGCTCGCGGGCGGGCCGGCCGACCCGTCCGCGATCGTGCGTGACCTGGGCGAGCGGTGGGAGACCACCCGCATCGGGATCAAGCCCTATCCGGCCTGTCAGCTGTCCCACGCCACGCTCGACGCGACCGCGGCGGCGTTGGCCGGGCGTTCGGTCCGCCCCGACGACGTGGCGGAGATCGTGGCCTGGGTGCACCCGGACTCGGCCGCGGTGGTCTGTGACCCCGGCCGGGACCTGACCCGTCCGGCCAGCGAGTACGCCGCCAAGTTCTCCCTGCCGTGGAGCGTGGCCGCGTTGGTCTGCGACGGCCGCATCGGGGTGGATACGTTCGCCGAGGACTCCATCCGCCGGCCGGAGGTCACCGCGCTGGCCGCGCGCGTCCGCGTCGAGCTCGCCCCCAGCGACCAAGTGGCCGCCGACGCCCCGGGCCGGGTGCGTGTCGTCCTGCGCGACGGCACCGAGGTGACCGGCTCGGTGCCGCGCAGCGCGGGCGGACCCGACAACCCCGTCACCGACGAGGGCCTGGTCGCCAAGGCGACCGGGCTGGCCGGCCGGGACGCCACGCCGCTGTTCGACGCGGTGCAGGACCTCGACCGCCACGCCGACCTCGCGCCCCTGTTCGACACCGTGGCCGCGCTGCTGCGCGACACCCCGGAGGAACGGACGAAGCCATGACCCTGCACGCCATCAAGCCCGCGTCCTTCCCGTGGTTTCCCTACGAGGGCTTCACCTTCTGCCTCGGACTGGCCGAGGGGGACGCTGCCTGGACCTCCGGCCACACCTCCGCCGCGCATGACGAGACCGTCGGCAAGATGGTGGTCAAGGGCACCATGGCCGAGCAGGCCCGGATCGCGTACCAGAAGGTGCTCACGATCCTGGAGGCCGCCGGCCTCGGACCCGCCGACGTCACCCGGATCACCGAGAACGTCACGATCTCCGGTCTGCCGGAGTACGCGGACGCGGTGGCCGTCCGCGAGGAGATCTTTGGCGCGCACCAGCCGGCCATCCGCACGGTCGTGGTGGAGCGGTTGGTCCGGCGCACCGCGTTCCTGGAGGTCGAGCTGCACGCGGTGGCCGGCGGGGGCCGGCAGCTGCGCGTGGCCAGTGAGGCCCGGGACGCCGGCACGTGGCAGCGGTCCTCGATCACCGAGCACGACGGCACCGTCTACCTGCCGACGATCGTCCCCATCGACGAATCCGGCGAGGTCGTGCACCCGGGCGACTTCGTGGGCCAGTACGCCTACTGCCTCGACCGGGCCGACCAGCTCCTGCGGCAGGCCGGGCTGTCGTTGGACAACGCGGTCACCACGTACGACTACTCGACCCCGGCCACCCGTGACGTCTACCGCAAGTGCCACCAGGTCCGGAAGGAGCGGCTCGGCGGGGCCGGGGTGTACCCGGGCGCCGGCGGGATCCTCATGAGCCGGCTGCACCACCCCGACCAGTTGGTGGCCCTCGATGTGACCGCCTCCCGGCATCCGCTGGAACTGGTCAACCCCGGCTGGAAGCGGTACGAAACGCTGACCTATTCGCCCGGGGTCAGGGCCGGGCGCACGCTGTTCATGTCCGGTTTCGCCGCGCTGGACATGGAGACCCAGGAGGCCCTGCACCCGGGGGACCTGCAGGCCCAGGCCGAGGCCACCTACGGCACGATCCTGGAACTGCTGCGGTACGCCGGACTGGGACCGGCGGACCTGGTGGAGACCACCGAGTACTGCGTGGAGTCGGCGCTGCCGGAGTACCGGGTGGTGGCCGGGGTCCGCGAACGGCTGCTCAGCCCGCCCTGGCCCGCCTCGACCGGGGCGATGTGCGCGGCCCTGCTGCGTCCGGAGTTCCTGCTCGAGGTGTTCCCGACCGCGCTGTACCCGGAGGCGGCCCAGTGAGCGAGCGCGGTAGCGCGGCCAGCCCGGGCGAGGCCCGCCGCAGCCTGCTCACCGACGAGGTCCGGGCGCTGAAGGGGAAGACGAAGGTCTACACGGCGCCCGAGCCGTTCGGGGCGGCAGCCGGTCGCTATTTCGCCCTGGCTATCGGGGACGACAACCCGCTGTACTTCGATGCCGAGTACGCGCGGGCGCACGGGCTGCCCGGCGTGACCGTGCCGCTCACGCTGGTCTGCGAGACCAACCAGTACGCCGGCCGGCCGATGGACGAGGACGGGTACGCCGGCCACACCTGGGATCTGGACATCCCCGGTACCCGGCAGGTCCGCGGGGGCAACACGTACGTCTTCCACCGCCGCATCCGCCCAGAGGACGTGATCACGGCCACCTGGCGCATCCAGGACGTGACCGAGCGGATCACCCGGTCGGGGCAGCCGATGCTGATCATCACCTCGAAGGCCGACTACACCAACCAGGACGGACAGCTGCTCGCCGAGAACGAGGAGACCATCATCTTCGTGGCCCTGGAGTCATCGTCATGAATATTCAAGACGAGACGAACATCCACGTCGGGCAGGTCGTCCCCCCGCTGCAGCGCACCATCCGGCTGACCGACATGGTCGCCTACGCCGGCGCCACCTGGGACTGGCACCGACTCCACTACGACCCGGAGTATGTCAAGGAGAAGAAGCTGCCCGCGCCGATCGTCGACGGCCAGGTCTTCGGGGCGTTGCTGGTGGAGCAGCTGCAGGACTGGCTCGGGCCGCGGTCCTTTGTGCACCGGCTCAGCTTCTCGTTCCGCAACCTCGTCTTCGCCGGCGAAACCGTGCGGTGCGAGGGGACGGTGACCGAGGTCGCGGCCGACCGGATCGTCTGCGACCTGCGGGTCGTCGTGGTCGGCGAGGACGGCGGCACTGCCCGAATCGCCGTGGCGCCGGCCTCAGCGACCGTCCTGCTCGGTCGAGCCGACGGTCCGGGCGCCCCGGGGGAGGCGACCCGGTGAGCGTGGGCGTTGCGATCGTCGGGGTCGCCGAGTCCGACCTCGGCGTGACCAACCAGACCATCCTCGGCCTGCAGACCCAGGCGATCACCCGCGCTCTCGCGGACGCCGGGCTGTCCCTACGCGACGTGGACGGGCTGGCCACCAGCGGCATCTCCCGGTTCTCGGCCACCCAGCTGGCCGACTGGCTGGGCATCCAGCCACAGTGGACGGACTCGACCTTCGCCGGCGGCGCGGCCTACGAGATGTACGTCGCCCGGGCCGCTCAGGCGATCCGGGCCGGGCAGGCCACCACCGTCGTGGTCAGCTTCGCGTCGAACCAGCGCTCAGCGCGATCCCGCTCACTGGCCGGCGTCATCGAGGACCACACGCCGGAGGCGCAGTTCGAGACGCCGTACGCGCCGCTGTACCCGATCTCGTACTACGCCATGGTGGCCCAGCGGTACCTGCACGAGTTCGGCGCCACCCGGGAGCAGTTGGCCGAGATCGCGGTGGCGGCCCGGGAGTGGGCGCTGCTCAACCCGAAGGCCTTCCGGTACGGCGCCGGGCCGCTGTCGGTCGAGGAGGTGCTCGCCTCCCCGATGGTCTCCAGCCCGTTGACCGTGGCGGACTGCTGCCTGGTCACCGACGGCGGCGGGGCGGTGGTGCTCACCGCCAGCGAGCGGGCCCGCGACCTGCCCACCACCCCGGTCGAGGTGCTCGGCTACGGCGAGCGCACCACCAATACGTCGATGACAGCTGTGGATGACCTGACCGTGAGCGGGGCTGCGGGGGCCGCCGCGGACGCGCTGGCCCGGGCCGGCCTGACCATCGACGATATCGACGTCATCGAGGTGTATGACTCATTCACGATCACGGTGGCGCTGACACTCGAGGCACTCGGCGTCTGCGGTCGGGGCGAGGCGCTGGACTTCATCCAAAATGGACGGATCCGCCCCGGCGGGCCGCAGCCGCTGAACACCAACGGCGGGGGTCTCTCCTACTGCCATCCGGGGCAGTACGGCGTGCTGCTGCTGGTGGAGGCCGTCCGCCAGCTGCGTGGTGAGTGCGGGCCGCGCCAGGTGGCCGGCGCCCGCACCGCCCTGGCCCACGGCACCGGTGGGATCCTCTCCACGCACGCGACGGTCATCCTGGGGGTCGACCGATGAACCTGCTGCCCGTGCCCCCACCCGACGCGATCACCGCCGGCTGGTGGGAGGCGACCCGCGAGCACCGGCTGGTGGTGCAACGGTGCGCCGCCTGCGCGCGGGCGCAGCACCCGCCGCGGTCGATTTGCATCCACTGTGGACGGACGGACGTGCTGCGGCTTGACGACGCGGCCGGCACCGGAGTCGTGGACTCCTTCACCGTGGTGTACCGAGCCCCCGCGCCCGACCTGACGGTGCCGTACGTCATCGCCCGGGTTCGCATTGCCGAGGGGGGCGTCTGCCGGCACCGGCGCACCCCTGCCGCACCCCC
>JADGGF010000628.1 GCA_019690055.1 Micromonosporaceae bacterium | reverse complement strand
GGGGCCGCGCCCCCGCGGGCCGCCCCCCCCGCGGCGGGCCCCCCCCGCGGCCCCCGCCCGGCGGCCGGGGCACCGTCGAACCCTGGCGGTGGCCTGGTCAGGGGCGAGCGATGATCTCGCCGTGCGGGACCAGGAACCACCCGTCCGGGGCGTGCGCCCAGCGCCGCCACGCGTCGGCCATCGCCGCCAGCTCGTCTCGTGTGGACAGTCCATTCTCGACGGCGACGTCGGCGATCCGGGTGGCGACGACTCGCTCCGCCCACATCAGGCCCCACGCCTGCCGGGCCTCCGGCGTGGCGTGACAGGTGACCGAGCCGCTCGGCACGACCTCCGAGAAGCCGGCCTGCTGGGCCCAGTGCAGCAGGCGCCGGCCCGCATCCGGCTCGCCACCGTTGAGCCGGGCCACCCGGCGGTACAGGTCCCGCCACGCGTCCAGCCCCGGGTCGTCGGGGTACCAGACGAAGGCGCCGTAGTCGGCGTCACGGGCCGCCACGTAACCATCCGGGCGGCACACGCGGCGCATTTCCCGCAACGCGCCAACCGGATCCGCCACGTGCTGCAGCACCTGGTGCGCGTGCACGACGTCGAAGCTCGCGTCCGCGAAGTCGAGCGCCAGCACGTCGCCGACCACGACCTCCACAGTGGACAGCCGTCGCTCGGCCGCCACCGCCGCGGCCCGCTCGACCATCGCCGGCTCGGTGTCCAGGCCGGTCACTCGGCCCGGCGCGACCCGCTCGGCGAGGTCGGCGGTGATCGTGCCGGGACCGCAGCCGACGTCGAGCAGTCGCTGGCCGGGGCGCAGGTACGGCAACAGGTATGCCGCGCAGTCCTCCGCTGTGCGCCGCTCGTAGGACCGCACGATCGTCTCGGCGTACCCATGGGTGTAGCTTGCCATCGCCGCCGATGTTAGACCGGTATCTACTATCCGGGACAGGCTTCCCGTTATGTGGACAGATGGTGGGCCGGGCCGGCGCGCGTGCCGCCCCGGCCGGATCAGATCGTGGGGCCGCGGACGGCGACGGCGTCGGCGCGGCCCCAGCGGCCGGGTAGGCCCCGCAGGATCAGGCGGTTGATCTGGGCGGGTAGGTGCGGCCGTACGGTCAGTCCCGTCGGGGTCGGCTCGAGGCCGAGCATGACCCGCATCAGCAGCAGCGGGGCACCGGACGCCCACGCCTGCGGCGAGCACGCGCTGGGGTACTCGACCGGGACCCGGGTCATCGCGCGGGGATACCCGGCGAACGCCTCGGGGAGCCGGTGCTGAAAGTGGGGCGCCGCCTCCAGCAGCGCGACGGCCAGCCGGTTCGCCTCGTGCCGGCGGCCGTAGCGAGCCAGGCCCGCGGCGACGAGCGCGGTGTCGTGCGGCCACACGGTGCCGTTGTGGTATTCGATCGGGCTGTACACGGGCTGGCCGTCGGCGAGCGTCCGTACGCCCCAGCCGGAGAACATCTGCTCGCTCATGAGATGGTCGACCACCGACTCGACCCGGTCGTCCGGCACGATCCCGCTCCACAGCAGGTGCCCGATGTTGGACGTCAGGGTCGGCACCGGCGCTTTGTCCCCATCGAGTGCCAACGCGTAGAAACCCTGGTCGGGCAACCAGAAGTCGGCGTTGAACGCGGCCTTCAGCGCCGCCGCGTCCCGCTCCAGCCGGTCCGCCAGGCCGGGGTCGCCCCACACCTCGCGGGCGAGCCGAGCGGTGCGCAGGCGAGCGTCGTAGGCGTACCCCTGAATCTCGCAGCAGGCCCGGGGGAGCGGGGCGAGGCGGCCGTCCGGGTAAATAATCGAATTATCCGAGTCTTTCCAGCACTGGTTGGACAGGCCGGTGCGCGGATTGCGGCTGCGGTACTCGATGTAGCCGTCTGCGTCGAGGTCGCCGTAGCGTTCGATCCACTCCAGCGCCGCCCGGGCCGAGCCCTCCAGTCGCCGGACGGTCTCCACGTCGCCGGTCCACCGCTCGTACTCGTCGAGGACCACGAGAAACAGCGGGGTCGCGTCGGCCGAGCCGAAGTAGGGCGAGTGCGGCCGCTCGCCGAAGACGGCGAGTTCACCGTGGCGCAGCTCGTGCAGGATCTTGCCAGGCTCGGCGTCCCGGAAGTCGTCCCAGCCGGTCGCCTGGTGGGCGCCGAGCGCCAGCAGCGTGGTGCGGGCCAGCTCGGGGGCGAACGGGATCGCCTGATAGCTGGTGATGAGGCTGTCCCGGCCGAACAGCGCCATGAACCACGGCAACCCGGCCGCCGGCAGCGAGGCGTCGGGCACCGACTCGGGATAGAAGCGCAGCGCCGCCAGATCGATCAGGCTGCGCCGGTAGACCTGGCGCAGCTCGTGCCAGTCGGTGTCCATTGTGGGCGCGGCGGCGAGCCACTCGTCCAGACTCGCCGGCATGTCCGGACGGTGGATGTGCTGCGGCACCGGCTCGTCGCGGGCCGTCCCGACCGTGACCGACACGGTCTGGCTCCACGTGGTACGGGGTTGCAGCTGCACCCGGAAGGTCAGCGACTGCTCGGTGAAGTAGGCCCCGGGGGCGTGGATGTACGTCTCCCGCCGCCAGAGTCCCTCGGGAATCGCGGCAGCCGACCCCACCCCGCCGTGCAGCCC
>JADGGF010000627.1 GCA_019690055.1 Micromonosporaceae bacterium | reverse complement strand
CGCGCGCCCCCGCTCCACGCACCGGCCAACAGCAGCGCTCGTGATCGGGTCTTGAGGTTCGGTCCGAATGGGGTGACCATGACTGATACCACCTCGACATCGGTCGCTGGCCCGACCCGTCCCGGTGGCCCGATCCGGGCCAGGAGAGGGAGTGATGCGTGATGCTCGTGCGCGACGCGATGACGAAGGTCGTCCTCACCGTGGGTCCGGACCACACGTTGCGGCAGACCGCCCGGCTGATGAGCGCGCGTCGGGTCGGCTCAGCGATTGTCGTCGATCCTGATGGCGCGGGCACCGGCATCATCACCGAGCGGGACATCCTCTACGCGATCGGCGCCGGGTTGGACCCCGACGTGGCGCGCACGGGTGATCACCTGACCTGGGACGTGGTCTACGCCGCTCCCACCTGGACGATCGAGGAGGCGGCCGCGGCCATGGTGCGCGGCGGTTTCCGGCACCTGGTCGTGCTCGACGGCTCCGAGGTGCTCGGCGTGATCTCGGTCCGCGACATCCTGCGCGTGTGGTCCCGGGAGCGGGTCGCCGCGTAAGGCGCCGGTACGGAACGGCGGCACGGACGGCCGTACGGGGTCCGGGTGCCGACGCGCCGTCCCAGGCCGGGCGTCACAGCAGGCGCAGCTGGCGGTGGCGCGGGGCGACGCGGGCCGGCTCCGGCTCGCCGAGACGCTCCAGCAGTCCGGGGTCGACCGGGTCCAGGAAGGGCGTCCGTCGAGGTTGGTGCTCGGCACCGTGCCGCGTCCGCCGCAGGCAGTGAGACAGGTACAGGCGCCGCTGCGCCCGGGTGACGCCGACGAAGAACAGGCGCCGCTCCTCGGCCACGTCCTCCTCGCTCAGCACGGCCCCGGGCAGCCGCAACGGCAGCAGGCCGTCCTCGCAGCCGATGAGGAACACCACCGGCCACTCCAGCCCCTTCGCAGCGTGCAGGGTCAGCAGGGTGACCGCCTGCGCCCGCGGGTCGAGGCTGTCCACCTCGGCCCCCGTGGCCAGCGCCTGCAGGAACCCGGGCAGGTCGTCGCCGTACCGGCTGGCCAGCGGCACCAGCAGCTCCACCGCCGCGTACACCTCGGCGCCCGGCAGCTGGACGGCTGGCTGACCGGCCCCATCGAACAGCCGCGGCCGCCCGTCAACCAGCGCCGCCCCCGCGGCCCGCACCCGATCCACGACCGAGCCGTTCCCGCTGGCCGCGCCGGCGCGCTGCACGAACTGCAGCTCCCGGGCCAGCGCGGCCACCGCCCGGCGCTGGGCGAGCCGGTCGTGGGATCGCTTCTGGACCGGCAGACCCGCGCGGGTCAGCGCCTCGATGACCGGTCCGGCCTGGGCGTCGGTGCGGTAGAGCACCGCGATGTCCGCAAAGGACAGTCCCTCATGGACGTTCTTGCGGGAGTCGACCCGCCCCGAGTCGAACGACCGGTGCGACGTCCCGCCGACCAGCTCCTCGATCGTGCGGGCCACCCACTCCGCCTCGGCCGTCGGGGTGGCGGCCACGTGCAGCCCGGGCACCGGCGCGTCCGGCTCGAGCCGGGCCGGCTCCAGGCGACGACCCCGCACCAGCGAGGACGCCGCGATGACCTGCCCGGCCGTGGCCACGATTGGCGCGGTCGACCGGTAGTTCCGGGCCAGGCGCACCACCCGGGCCCCCGGGAAGTCCTCAGCGAAGCGCAGGAAGAAGCTCACGTCCGAGCCCCGGAACGAGTAGATCGACTGGTCGGGGTCGCCGATCGCGCAGATGTTTCCCCCTGGCGGCACCAGGGCGCGCAGCAGCTCGTACTGGGCCGCGTCGACGTCCTGGTACTCGTCGACGAAGATCCACGGCCACCGGGCGTGGTACCGGTCGGCCAGCTCGGGGTCGGCGCGCAGCAGGTCGCGCGACAGGCTCACCAGCTCATCGAGCGTGACCTGGTCCGGCCGAGCCGCTCGGGCCGACGGCCCCACGACGGCGGAGGCGGATCGGCCGTTGGCCCGGCGGGCCCGCGCCGGGCGCGGCGCCGGCACGGACGGGGACCGCTCGACCTCGGGCAGCCGCTCGGGCCGCCCGTCCGCGGAAGCGTCGTCGTCCTCCGTCGCCTCCACCACGGCGAACTCGGGGTCCAGCCCGACCGCGGCCGCGTTCTCCCGCAGGATCCGTAGACCGAGCGAGTGGAACGTGGTGACCGTGACCTCCTGCGCCGGCTCGCCCAGCAGGCCATCCAGGCGGGTGCGCATCTCCTCGGCCGCGCGGCGGGTGAACGTGATCGCCAGGCACTCGCGGGGGGCCACGCCCATCTCGGCGCAGAGGTAGGCGATGCGGTGGGTGAGGGTACGGGTCTTGCCGGTGCCGGGACCGGCCACGACCAGCAGGGCGCCGCCGGGCGCGGAGGCGGCGACCCGCTGCAGCGCGTCGAGCCGGTCGAGCAGGCCGGTCCCGACCTCCTCCATGCCGGCGAGTACCGGCTCCCACGGCTGGTGGGGCGACGGCGGCTCCGCCAGCGGCGGTTCCGGAACGCGCTCGGCTCTGGTCCGCCGGGTCGACCGCGCTTTCGGGGGGGCGGCCGGCGGGGCGACGTCGGCCGGGCCGGACGGGGGCTCGGTCGAGTTACTTGC
>JADGGF010000626.1 GCA_019690055.1 Micromonosporaceae bacterium | reverse complement strand
CTGGCCCGGACGGCGGTCACGCGCCGCGCCCGGCGACGGAGGGAATCGGTGAGGTCGCTGGCCGCGGTGAGCCCGGCCAACTCCTCGTCGAGCCGGGTTCGCAGGCGTACGCCGAGTTCATCATCAGTGAGCATTCGGAACCTCCTGTAGTGGTTGGTCATCGGCCCCGACGAGCAGGTCACGCAGGCGGGCCAGACCGCGGGACGCGTGGGCCTTCACGGTGCCGGTCGTGCAGTGCAGCAGTTGGGCGGTCTCCTCGACCGACAGATCCTCGAAGTAGCGCAGCACCAGAACCTGCCGTTGCCGGATCGGCAGGGCGGCGAGCGCGCGCACCATCGCTCCGCGCTCGGCCACCCGGTCCAGGTTCTGATCGACACCCGTCATCAGGTCGGGGTCGGGTGGCAGGGGCGCTTCGCGAGGCCGTCGGAACAGGGCCCGACGGCGGTCGTGGGAGAGGTTGACCAGGACCGTCCGGGCGTACGCTTCGGGTGCGGTGCGCGCGGTCGACCAGCGCCGGGCGACCCGGAGGAGCGTGGTCTGCAGGAGATCCTCCGCCGCGCCGCGGTCGCCGGTCAGCAGATAGGCCGTCCGAAGCAACGCCGTGGACCGGGCCCGGACGAAGGCTTCGAACTGCGCGTCGATCTTCACACTCGTCAGAAACTCCGCCCCGTCCGAGCCGGTTGACACCCCGGCCCTTCTTCCCGCGCTTTCCCCGTGTCTTCCCGCGCCTTCCCGTGTCCTGCCGTGCTTTCCGGCCCTCTTCCGTGCGTCGATCTAGGGCTTGGGGTGGTGGTTGGAGATCAACTCGCCACGCTAAGCCCTAGATCAACGGCGAAGGCGGGCGATCTGGTGGCTAGTCGCGGAGGGCGTCCTCGATGATCGTGCAGGCGTCACCGGAGTGGTCGACCGAGCCGACGCCGTGGGCCGCCTTGAGGACCAGCCGGCGGAACAGCTCACGCTCGTCGTCGTCCAGGGCGCCCAGCATCGCGTTCTCGGCCTCGGTGACCTGATCGCACAGCGAGGCCAGTGCCGCTTCTCCCTTGGGTGTGGCGACGATCTGGCGTTGGCGCCGGTCGGTCGGGTTGGGGCGACGCTCGACCAGTCCGGCCGCCACGAGGTCGTCGATGAGGTACGTCATCACCGTGCGGTCGATGCCCAGCCGGTTGGCCAGGGCCAGTTGGCTGGGCTGCTCACCCCGCATGACCTCAGCGAGGGTCTGGTAGCCGCGCGGGCCGTGCGGGAAGTCGCCCAGCACCCGGGAGACCAGGTCGCGGTGCGAGCGCAGCAGGACCCCCAGCGCCCAGCCCAACTCGTGGCTTCCCAGGCCCGCCGGCTCGGCAGCGCCCGCCGGCTCTGGAGGCCGTACCTCAACGCCGGCCGGCTTGGCCCGCCGCGACTTCGATGTGACCGTCGCCTCACTCACGACAGCCATGCTACCCGACCATGCGGCTTGACAGACCGTCTGCACGACATACTATCTGCTGTACAGACGAATCGTGGGAGGCGTCAGGTGGCCATCGAGGTGGGGATCGCGCTGGACCTGTCCGAGCTGGCGCCGGACGAGGTCACGGCGCTCGCCCAGCGGGCCGAGGCGGGCGGTCTGAGCCTGGTCGTGCTGCGGGCCGGGGACGGCGAGCTGGACCCGGGGCTGCCGGACGAGACACCGCTGGACCGGACGGGGCTGGACCAAACGGGGCTGGATCCGTGGACGGTGGCCGTCTGGATCGCCGGCCACACCAGGAGCATCGCGATCGGCATCGCGCCCGCGGCAACGGGCGCGTCACCGGTCGCGCCTGATCCGACCGATCCCGAGGCGCCGTATCCGACCGTGGTCGACAAGGCCCGCCAGAGCCTGGAGATCCTGGCCGGCCCACGGCTGGTCACCGCCGAGTCGGCCTGGGTCACCGCCCCGCCGGACGCGGGCCCCGACGAGCTGCGCGCCCGGGCACAGGGCGGCGCCCCGGTGGTGGTGCCCGTACGGTCGCTGCCGGACGTCGATCGTCTGGTCGCCCTCGTCGGCGAGCCGGACCCGAACGGGCGGCCCCGGCGCTCCGCGGCCGCGCGGGCCCGGCGCCGGGCGGGCATCGACTACGACGGCGTACCGGAGTCGTTGGCCGACACCGCGGTCGAGCCCGGCGACCCGGGGTACCGCCGCGTGGCCTCGACGTACCTGCGGAGCGGGTCACCCGGGCTGGTCCTGCGGCCGCGCACACCGCAGCAGGTGGCCGACGCACTGGCCTTCGCCCGCCGGCACCGGCACCTGCCGCTGGGCCTGCGCAGCGGAGGCCACGGCATCAGCGGCCGATCGACCAACGACGGCGGGATAATCATCGATGTCAGTGGGATGAATGCGATCGAGGTGCTCGATCCGCAGCGCCGGCTCGTGCGCATCGGCCCGGGGGCAACGTGGAAGCAGGTCGCGGCGGCGTTGGACCCGTACGGCTGGGCCCTCGGCTCGGGGGACTACGGCGGCGTCGGGGTCGGCGGCCTGGCCACCGCGGGCGGAATCGGCTTCCTGTCGCGAAAGTACGGTCTGACCATCGACCACCTTCACGCCGTCGAGCTTGTCCTCGCCGACGGTCGAGCCGTCCGGGCGAGC
>JADGGF010000625.1 GCA_019690055.1 Micromonosporaceae bacterium | reverse complement strand
GTCGGCATCCTCAACCAACAGCCACCCGCCAGGCCGCAGCGCCGCCACCATCGTTGCCAGCGCCCGCGCCCGGTCAGGCACGTGAACGAGCACGAGCCGCGCGTGCACCAGGTCAAACGTGCCGGGCTGAGGTGGCGGGTCCCGGACGATGTCGTGCTGGAGCACGTCGTACCCGCCCTGCGAGTCCAACCACGACGGATTGATGTCCGTGGCCAGCACGTAACCGGTTGGTCCGACGGCGGTCGCGAGCGCCCGGGGAATGCTCGGGCCACCGGCACCAACTTCCCAGCAGCGCCAGCCCGCTCCCACCCCGAGCCGGCCGAAGTGCCCCCGCGTGACACCGTCGAACAACTCGGCCAGCCAGGCGAACCGCTCGCCCGCCTCCATGCGCGCGTTGTCGAGCAGATACCGGTGATCCGGAGAAGACCCGGAGGCGTCCGGCGACAGGGGCCCGGTCCCCGCGCCCGCAGTGTTCACCGGCCTGCCCGCAGCCGTGTCCGGCCCGGGTCGACGACAGGCTGCGACGAAGTCATGCCCACATCCTCACGTCCGACCGAATGCTGTGCCAGCGCTACGCCGGATGAAACCGGACACACCCGGCTCCAGCGAACAGGCCGAGCCTCGCGCGCGACACGGGTCGTCGGCTTGTCCGGGATGTCGGCGTCCCGACGGTACCCGCTCGCCTGGACCGCCGTGCGCAACCTGTCCGCCAAGCTTCGGCACCTACCGTGCTGGACATCCATGAGCGGGTCGATGCCGGCGAACGCGCTCACCTCGGCGTGACCGGACGGCTGGCGTCGCAGTCGGCCGTTCCGACAACGGAAGATGAGGTGATTACGTAGCCGGGGCCGTACCCACTGGATGGTTGAATCGACGGGCCGGGCTGACACGTCCGCTATTGGCCCCCATCGGTCGCTTCATAGACGACCGTGACCTTCGGCCAATGCTTGTTGATCTGCTTGTCCGCCAGCCGGCGCAGGAACAGCTCATACCGGACCTGGGTGGGATTGCGGCGTAGCACCAGTCCGAAGAGGTCGTCCAGCCCGTGGGGCGCGAGAATGGTGATGGCCCCGTCGGTGCCGAGGCTGACGCCCACCGCGGTACATGTCTCCGGAAACCGGCTGACCGCGTCGACGATGGAGGTCACCGGGGCGATCGGATGGCCGAAGATCGACTCGTATCACAGTGCACTCTCGCCTGGTTCTTGGGCTGCCATGGGCCGGCCGCACACTGGGTGAGGCGGCGCTCGTAGTCCCGTTCCGCCTCCTCCCTGAGGTCGTTCGGGTCAAAGTAGGCCAGGTCGATATCTCGAAGTGGAGTGGGCCGCTGGTAGCCATGCAGGTGGCCCCAGACGAGGTTCCGGACGGCGCCGCCCGCGATCACCCAGTCCGGCGCTGCGACCTGCCGGGCGGCCACCAGGAGCCGCATGAACCAGTCCGTCGACTCCACCAACCGCCGAAGGTCGTCGTGGTGACGATCCGCGCCATCCATCGAGATCCTGCCTGTCCAAAGGGCCGGGCCCTCATGCTATGCCGGATTCGTGCGGTGACGGGGACGCCCCGACCGGCCTCGGAACCGGGGAGAAGCCGGCCGCCCGCCCCGGCAGTCGAGGTCCACGACTCCGGCCTGACCCTCGTGTCAGCCGTTCGACGGGTGGGCGGCGGCCTTGTCGGTCGCGCGGCGTGGGAACCAGGGGATCTGGCGCGAGGTGGTCCGTTGGTACTCGGCGTACTCCGGGTACTTCGACTTCGTGATGCTCTCGGTGAACGCGGTGGAGCCCAGGAACAGCAGGGTCAGCAGCACGGGGCCGACGATCGTCCACTGCAGCACCGAGCCGGCGGCGATGGCGCCGAAGGCGAACACCGTCCACCACTGCGCCTGCTCGCAGAAGAAGTTCGGGTGGCGGGAGTACCGGAACAGTCCCGTGGTGAGGAACCGGGTCGGGGCTGTGCCGGCCTTCTTGCGCTGGTGGAAGTTCCACTGCTGCTGGTCGGCGACGGTCTCGCCGGCGAGGAACGCCAGGAACGCGACCGCGGCCACCACGTCCAGCCAGCCGAGCGGGGTCGGGTGCCGGTAGGCCGTGTAGGCCGGCAACGAGATCGCCAGCAGAATCAGGTTCTGATAGATCGAAATAAAGAATAAATTGAAGAGCTGGTACTGCCAGGGCTTCATACGCTCCCGCAGCACCTTCCAGCGGTAGTCCTCACCGCCGGGTGCGTACCCGCCCTTGCGCGCGAAGTTGAACGTCAGCCGGGCGCCCCACAGCGCGACGAGCACCGTCATCAGCACCAGGCGGCCGTTCCCGCCGGACGCGACGCCGAAGACGGCCACGTAGCCGATCGGGATGATCGACCAGATCCGGTCCGTCCACGAGTACTCCCGGGTCACCACCGACAGCAGCCAGGTGACCGCGCACGCCCCGGCGAAGATCCACAAGCAGAGGACGAGTGGCTCCATGCCCGGCACTGTAGGTGATCTTCGACCTCCGGCCAACCACGCAGCGCACCCCACCGACCCGGCTCGGGGCAGGTCCGCCAGCCCGGGTCGCGGCGACGCGGTTCGTGGGCGGTCCGGGCGTGTGGGTCAGGCGTCGGGTGGGATG
>JADGGF010000624.1 GCA_019690055.1 Micromonosporaceae bacterium | reverse complement strand
TTTTTGATACCAGGACTGTCGACTGGCGGTGCTGGGGCCGCACTGCCCCGCGTTATGCGGAATGTCACGGACCAATCGCCGCCGACTAGTGACTTTCGGCTCTGACGCGATGCCGGGACGGACGGCATCATCGCCGCCAGCCGTACGAGCACGGGCCATTGGCAGCGGCAGGAGGAGCACGGTGGACGACGGTTTCCGTACCATCATCGAGCCGTTCCGGATCCACTCGGTCGAGCCCATGCGGATGCTCAGCCGGGCCGAACGGCAGGAGCGCCTCGCCGAGGTCCGGTACAACCTGTTCGCGCTGCGCGCCGACGACGTGCTCATCGACCTGCTCACCGACTCCGGTACCGGAGCGATGTCCAGCGAGCAGTGGGCGGCCGTCCAGCGCGGGAACGAGGCGTACGCCGGGGCTCCGTCCTGGTACCGGTTCGAGGCGGCCGTCAAGGACCTGTTTCCGTTCCGGCACATCCTGCCGACGCATCAGGGTCGTGCCGCCGAGCGGATTCTCTTCAGCGTGGTCGGCGGGCCCGGCCGGGTGATCCCGAACAACACCCACTTCGACACCACGCGGGCCAACATCGAGGCGACCGGGGCGGAGGCGGTGGACCTCGTCATCCTGGAAGGCAGCCAGCCGCGCACAGAGCATCCGTTCAAGGGAAACATGGATGTCGCCGCGTTGGAGTCGCTGCTTGACGAGCGCGGCGACGACGTACCACTGGTCATGATCACCATCACCAACAACTCCGGCGGCGGTCAGCCGGTGAGCATGGCCAACGTGCGGGCGGTGCGTGAGGTGTGCAACCGGTACGGCAAGCCGCTGTTCCTGGACGCCTGCCGGTTCGCGGAGAACGCGTGGTTCATCAAGACCCGTGAACCGGGCTACGCGGACGTCTCCGTGGCCGACATCGTCCGCGAGATGGCGTCGATGGCCGATGGCATGACGATGTCGGCCAAGAAGGACCCGCTGGCCAACATCGGCGGTTGGCTGGCCTTCAACGACGACTGGCTCGCCGAACAGTGCCGCAACCTGCAGATCCTCACCGAGGGTTTCCGACGTACGGCGGGCTCGCCGGCCGTGACCTCGACGCGATCGCGGTAGGCCTGCGCGAGGCCGTGGACGAGGACTACCTGCGGTACCGGATCGCCTCCACCAGGTACCTCGGCGAGGCCCTGCAACGGCTCGGCGTACCGGTGGTCGTGCCGTTCGGTGGACACGCCATTTTCATCGACGCCCGCGAAATGCTGCCGCACCTCCCTCCCCTGCAGTACCCCGGTCAGGCCCTGGCCTGCGCGCTCTACCTCGAAGGCGGCGTACGCTCCTGCGAGATCGGGACCGTCATGTTCGGGCGCCAGCCGGACGGTTCCGAGAAGCCGGCGCGGATGGACCTGGTGCGTCTGGCGATACCCCGTCGCACGTACACCCAGAGCCACATCGACTACGTCGTCGAGGTCGTGGAGCGGGTGGCGGCCAAGGCCGGCGACCTGGTCGGCATGGAGATCACGTACGAGCCGGAGCGGCTGCGCCACTTCACCGCCCAGTTTCGGCTGCGTGCCGCCCACTGAGGGCACGCGTCGGCCGGCTCGTCTGCGCGCTATCCGAGCGCAGGTGGCTCGCTCCTTGCCCGGCGGGTCGCTAGCGCACGCGCCCGACGTGCTGACCGGCGCCGTCGGTCACGACGAGCCGACCCGACGGGTAGATCGCCAGCTCGAACGCGTCACCGTTCAGCACGACCGGGTAGCCATCGAGGCTCGCACCGTTCAGGGTCGCGGCGACGGGTCGGGTGGTGCCGGTCACCCGCAGGACTCCCGTGCCCTGGCGGGGAAGGTCGAGGCCACGACCGGTGCAGAGGAACCGCAGCTCACCGCGCCAGCCCCGCTCGACCCACCAGGATTCGAGGATGGGCATATAGGGCTCGTAGAGCGAACAGGAGCGCCGCCCGTCATCCCACTCGAGCAGGATGTGGTAGTCCAGCGCGTACCGGGTGTTCGTGCGGTACCGACCCGCTGAGGCGAGCCCGCGGACGATCGCCTCCTCCGGTGGGTCGTAGGCCAGCGCGATGGTCGGGGTCGGGCCGAAGAGTTGGCGCAGGCGTTGGGTCACGTACGGCACCCGGCTCATGCCGCCTGCCAGCAGCACGACGTCGACCCCGGCCAGAAGCTGGTCCGGCGGCGGAGATGGGTCCGGTGGTGCATCGGGCGTACCCGTGGTCAGGTGGGCGATGCGCAGGGCCACGTGCACGAGCTCGATGGCGCGGTCCATCTGCGGGGCGAACGCCGCCTCCAGGCGCGGGCGGTCGTACCACACCTCGCCGACACCGAACAGGTCACGGGCCAGGGGCGCGACCGCCTCCTCCTCGGTCGTGAGCTTGACCTTCACCTGGCGGGCCGCACGCAGCAGCAGCTCGCGCCGGCGTCGCGCGTCCGCGGAGTCGGCGTCCTCGACATAGCCGTCCTCGACGTAGCCGTTCCCGAGGTGGCCGTTCGCGGAGTCCGGGTCGTCGCGCCCGGCCAGCCCCAGGTCCCGGGCGAGGTCGTCGGCGATCCTCTCGTCGAGGGCATCACCCGCCTCGGCCCGCCCCCCCGCCGCCCGCAGGTGGATGTCGTCGT
>JADGGF010000623.1 GCA_019690055.1 Micromonosporaceae bacterium | reverse complement strand
CGGTCCAGCGGACGCAGCCACCCACCGGCGGCCGATCCCGCCCCGCCGTCCGTGGCGACCGCTACCAGCACTCCCGCATTCTGCGCCCCGGCCCCGACACCCTCCCGGGTCACACGGCCGGACGGCCACCCGGTCACACGGCCGGACGGCTGCCCGGTCTCACGGCCGGACGGCCCCCGGTCAACAGCCGTACCGCTGTCCTGGTCACGGGGTCGTCCGGGTCAGTTCCCAGAAAGCGACGGCGGCCGCCGCGGCGACGTTGAGCGAGTCGACGCCCCGCCGCATCGGGATCACCACCCGGGCGTCGGCCGCGGCCAGGGCCGCCTCCGAGAGCCCGGCGCCCTCGTTGCCGAAGAGCAGGGCCGGCCGGGCCCGCTCCGACTCGGACAGCTCCTGGATCGGCCGGGCGTCGGCGGCCGGGGTCAGCGCGAGCAGGGTGAATCCCGCCGACCGTACGGCCTGCAATCCCTGCGGCCAGGGCTCGAGCCGGGCGTACGGCACGGCGAAGACCTGGCCCATGCTGACCCGGACGCTGCGGCGGTACAGCGGGTCGGCACAGGAGGGCGACAGCAGCACGCCGTCCATGCCGAGCGCGGCCGCCCCGCGGAAAATCGCCCCGAGATTGGTGTGGTTGTTGACGTCCTCGAGGATCACCAGGCGCGACGCCGAGGCCAGCACGGACGAGGCGGACGGCAAAGGGCGCCGGTGGATCGAGCCCAGCACGCCTCGGTGGACATGGAAGCCAGTCAACGTCTTGAGCAGGTCGAGGGAAGCGGCGTAGATCGGCGCGTCGGTGGCCAGGTCGGCGATCTGGTCCACCCGCTTGACATCGACCAGGATCGACCGTGCTCGGTACCCGGCGGCGAGCGCCCGCCGCAGCACCAGTTCCCCTTCGGCGATGAACAAGCCGTGCGGCTCCTCAAACCGCATGCGCAGCTCGACGTCGGTCAACGCCCGGTAGTCCGCCAGCCGCGGATCCTCGGGGTCCTCGATCAGCTCGGCCACGCCCGCACGGTAGCGCGCGGAAACAGTCAGTACGCGGGCGCGGGTCAGTACGCGGGCGGCGGGCTGCCGTCGGGCGCCAGCCGGGAGACGGTGTAGGAGAGGCCGAGGGTCCCGGCCAGGATCACCATGCCCGACAGGACGAGCAGGAACTCCCACGACAGGTACGCCGCCAGGACCGCGATCCCGAGGCCGAGCAGCACCAGCCACCCGTCGTGGCGCTGCAGCACCCGCGAGCCGAGGATCGCACCGGCAACCGCGAACGCCCCGATGGCGAGCAGCACTCCGCCGCCCACGACGAGCCACCGCCCGACCGTGTTGTCGAGCAGCCGCGCGTGGATGTCGGCACCGACCTCGGCGATGCGGGCATCGTCGGCCGCCGCGACCGTGCGGCTGATCGCCGGCCGGGCCAGCCCGACCGCCCCGACCACCGGGGCGAGCAGCGCCACCCCCAGTGCCGAGGCGACGACGGCCACGTAGCCCCAGAGCCGGACCCGGCTGTTCGCACCGAGGGCCGCCAGCCCGACCACGCCCACCAGCCACAGGCCCAGACCCAACGACGTCACCACGACCCACGTGCCGGGCGACACGAGGATCGACTCGGTGGTCTCGGTCGGCCAGCCGAAGACGGCGGACAGGGCGAGCAGGAGCGCGGAGACCGGCAGGGCCCAGACCGCCGCCCGGGCGAAGGACCGCAGCGCGGAGGCCCATTGCTCGTCCGGGAGGACCGGACTGCGCGGGGCCACCATGGTGTAGTCCAGCCCCAGCACGGTGTCGTTGACGCCTGGACCGGCGGGAGCCTCGCCCAGGTGAGCCTCGCCGGGGGGCACCTCGCCCGAGCGGTACACGCGACCGTCGCCGGCGCGCGCCCGCTCGTCCGGTCGAACCTCCTCGGCCACGGCTGTCGCGCCACCGCCGTCGGTCGCGTCACCCCCGTCGGGATGGCCAAACCCGCGCCGGCTCAGCTCTTGATGGACATATGTAGAGAAGTCAACCTCACCGGGCAGCCGATCGGCGGTGTCGGCCTGGGCGGCGGACTTCTCCAGCACCCTCGTCTCACCCGGCTCCGACCCGCCCCGGTCCGAGACGATGCGCGGGTCGTCGGCCGCGAGTCCGGGCGACTTGTTGACCGGCCAGCGCTCGCGGGGCTGTTCGTCCTGCCCGTGGGTCGATGTCATCGTTCCCCCCGTGTGCCCAGGTACGGCACCGATCATGGCACCGCGCAAAGGACAGCACGGGGGACTTGCCGCGCCTTCGATGCAGATTCGTACGCCGGGATGACGCCGCCCCAGTCAGCGGCCACACGGCCGGGCGCGCCGGCGACGTGCCCTACGCCCGCCCGGCCGGGCACCAGGTGCGCCGCGCATCACTGGGCTCTGCTGCCTGCTGCGCAACACCCGTCATGATCATGGAAGGCCGCACCCCTGATAGGGGGCAGACTTCCACGATCGCGGGTTGGCGGGCGTGGCCTTACGGACGGTCGCCGCGCTCCTCGTCCGCCGTCCCGGCCTCACCCGCTGGCGCGGTCGGGGCGGCACCGGGCTGACCCGCCAGCGCCTCGCCGGACCCGCCCGCTGAGGCGGCGGGCGGCGCCGGGACGGGCGGCGGCACCGGGG
>JADGGF010000622.1 GCA_019690055.1 Micromonosporaceae bacterium | reverse complement strand
GCCGTCGCCCACGCCCGCCGCGGCCGACGCCGGCGGGGAGACGGATGTCGAGGAGGAGGAGAAGCGGCGACGCCGCTACATCGTCCTCGCCCTGCTGGTGCTGCTGCTCCTGCTGCTGTGCCTGGGCGCGGGCCTGTACTACCTCTTCGTCATCCGCGATGACGGGGGCACCCCAGAGCCGACCGACACCTCTCCCGCGGTGACCGCGACGACGGCGGCTCCGACGACGGCGGCTCCCACCACGACCGCGCCGGCGACGCCGACCGCCACACCGACCACGGCGACGCCGACCACCGAAGCCCCGGCCACCATTACGGTGCCCAGTGTCACGGGCAAGACTGTCGCCGGTGCCATCGACGCCCTCGAGGAGGCCGGCTTCACCAAGATCAAGGTGGTGCTCGACAGCGTGACCGGCACCGAGGTCACCGGGGACTCGAAGTACGACGGCAACCAGGTCATCGGCGTCAACCCCAGCGAGGGCTCCTCCGTCGCCGGCACGACTGAGATCATCCTCATCGCCGACTCCAAGAGCGGCGTCGGCAGCGGCTGATTCGACCCGAGCCTCCTCGTCGAGGGCACCGGTCCCACAAGGACCGGTGCCCTCGGTCGTTGGAGAATCACCGCAACCTCCGTCGTTGGAGGATCACAGTCCCTTCGGGTCAGTGAGCATGGCAGTCCCTTCGGGTCAGTGAGAATTGCCGAGTGCAGGTCCGACCGGTCACCCCCGAACGTCTGGTCACGGAGCTGACCGAGCGCATCGCCGCCCGACCCGGGTGGGTGCGGGTGGCGATCGATGGGCCTGACGCCGCCCACCCCGACGAGCTGGCCGATGCCCTGGTCGGGCCGCTGCGGGCGCGCGGACGCCCGGTCGTCCGGGTGCGGGCGGCCGATCATCTCCGGCCGGCCTCGCTGCGGCTGGAGCACGGGCGCGAGAACCCCGACAGCTTCTACGACGACTGGCTCGACGCCGAGGGCCTGGTTCGCGAGGTACTGAGGCCGCTCGATCCCGGCGGGTCGGGCCGGATCCGGCCCGTACGGTTCGATGCGGCCGCCGACCGGGCCAGCCGGACGCCCTTCATCACGGCGGATGCGGACTCGGTGCTGCTGCTCAGCGGGCCACTGCTGCTCGGCCGCGGCTTCCCGCTCGAGCTGACCGTCCACATCGTCCTGACCCCGGCCGCGCTGCGCCGGCGTACGCCGGTGCCGTGGCACTGGACGCTACCCGCCTTCGCCCGCTACGCGGAGGAGGTGGACCCGGCGTCGTGGGCCGACTTGGTGATCCGGGCCGACGACCCCCGCCACCCCGCCATCGTCGACCGTGGCTAGTTCGTAACCCGAACACCAGCGAGGAGCTATCCGATGTGGAGGATGAGCTGAACGACGCGCTGGGACGCGACGTTATCGGACAGCTCCGCCTGTGATCGGTACCGGGACTACCACCGGTTCCTGGCCTCCTCGGCCCAGCCGACGAGCCCGTCGAGGTCGATCCGCTGGCCGTCATCGGCTTTGGCCCAGCCGGTGAAGTGGCCGAAGCACTGGTGCGTCTCGTTGGCGACGATGCCGAGGTTGGTCCGAGCGATCCTCTCGTGGAACGGGTGGAACTCGACGTCCACCCGCGCACCACGGATCCGCCAGGGCCGCAACCAGTCCGACCGGTCGTACGTCCACTGCAGCTCGTCACCGATCTTGTGCAGCCGCCCGTCCACGAACAGCGCGTTCTCGGTAAGCCCGGTTCCGTCGGTCCACTTGCCACCGAGCTGGATCGCCCGGCCCGGTCCGCTGCCGGCCGCCCAGTTCCACCGGATCGCGTACGGCCACTTGCCGCGTCCATGGTCGAGCACAGCGAACGAGTCCTCGGCCGAGATCGCGATGGTGCGGTCATGAACCTTCAGCGTGCCGTGCACCGGCCGGCCGACGTCCTTCACCGTGTACTGGAAGCGCCGAGTACTCCATGGGATGACGACACCGAGTGACTCGTGACCGGCGGGCAGCGGCACGGTGAGGTCGATCTCGACGCCGGGCGCGGTGGCCCGGATCACGCTGCCGTCGGCGTGCTGGTCGATGTCGATGGCGAGACCGCTACCCCGCACCGACGCCCGTCCTTGCCCGCTGCTTGGCGGAAAGGTGGCGCCGCGCGCGAACGGAACCACCACATCCTTGGTCAGTTCGACCCCGCTGCCTCGGTCGAGCACGTACACGCCGTGCACGCCCGCATAGTCCAGGGATGACGCGACGAGGCCGATGATGTGGCTCGGGGTCACGATGCCCCAGTACTCCCAGCGCTTGGCGCGGCCCCAGCCGCGCAGGTTGGCCCGGTGCAGCGGCCGCCGGGTCCAACCAACGGCCGCCGGGTTGAGCCGCCCGTTGGGCAGGCACAGGTCGACCGGCTCGGTGATCTCCCGCTCGTGGGTCATCTCGTCACGGTAACGGGAGCGCAGACAAGGCCGCGCAGCGCCTGAATTACGGCCTCGGGCCGCGTGGACCTGGACCGCGGAGCGAGCGAGGAACGAGCGAGCGACAAGGGAAGGCCACGCGCCAAGGGCCCGAGGCCCGTGCTCGCGGAGCGGGCACCAGAACCTTCAGCCCGCCCAGCGGGCGGCTGGGCGGCCGGCGCCGGCGGGGGGC
>JADGGF010000621.1 GCA_019690055.1 Micromonosporaceae bacterium | reverse complement strand
GTCAGGCCTTCCAGATGCGAATCGCCCCGTCTCCATGACCAGAGGCGAGGGTCCGGCCGTCGGGCGAGTACGCCAGGTCGTAGATCCCGGCGGCCCGCTTGGTGACGCACATGATGTACGCGCCGGTCGTGGCATCCCAGAGCCGGATGGTCTGGTCCGTGCTGCCCGTCGCCAGACGGTAGCCGTTGGGCGAGAAGGCGACGGCGCGCACGGGCATCGTGTGGGCCGCGAAGACGAACAGTTCGTCGCCAGTCCGCGCGTCCCAGATCCGGGCCGTATGGTCCTCGCCGCCGGTCGCCACGTAGCGCCCGTCCCAGGACACGGTGACATCGTGGACCGGACCCCGATGGCCCTTGAGGGACCCGATGCGCTGCCCGGTCCGCACGTCCCACAGGCCGGCGCCGAGCCGGCTGCCGGCCTCCGTCGGGGCGACGAGCCAGGCACCGTCCGGTGAGAACACCAGCGGCGAGGCAGGCTTGACGCGGCCCGTCAGCGTCCGGAGGAGCTCGCCGGTCCGCATGTCCCAGACATGTTCCAGGGTGTCCCCGCTCCCCGTGACCACGATGTCCTCGTCCGGGCCGATGGCGACCGAGGTCAGTGCCTTCTTGTGCTGGCCGATCTGCTTGATCAGCTCCCCGGTCTCCGTGTCCCACAGGTAGACCCGGTTGTCCGGGCCGCCCGTCGCGATCTTGTCGCCGTACTTGGTGAACGACACCGGCCACGTGCCGCCTCGGATTTCCCGGCGCAACTGCCCGGTCACCGGATGCCAGATTCGTACGCATTGATCCCGACCGGCGCTCGCGACCATGGACGAGCTTCGCGCGGGATAGGCCACCGACAAGACCCGCCCCTCGTGCGCCTTCATCTCATGGAGGAGCTCCCCCTCGCCCACGAGGTTGCGCAGCCGGTTGACGAACAACTGGCTCGGCATCTCGCCGCCCTGGAGGTACTCGCACTGAATGCGCCCGAGCCCGAGAAACCGCTTGCCCTCCAGCAGAATCGGCATGAGTTCGCGGTCGTACTCCTTCGCGCAGTCCAGCTCGTCGTGGACCCAGTCGGACTCGTGGGCGGCCGGCGTCATGACCACGATGAAAGCGGCGCATTGCGCGATCTTCTGCTCGATCGCATCGTCGAACCTACGACCGGGCACGAGATTCTCGTCGTACCAGACCTCGATTCCCTCGCCGCGAAGAAAGTTCACGAGCTTCTGGACATACTCGAGGTCCTTGCGGGCGTAGCTGATGAAGACGTAGCCGGCCATGCGCGTCCCTCCTCGATGCTGGTATGACGCTAGCCAGCGATGCAGGGAAAGGCCAGTGGTCGGATCGACCGAACGCTCCGCCGTGGATCGACCGGTCGCTACAGGGCGGCGATGTCCGAGCGGAACGTGGCCCCGTCGATATGGATCCGATGCACCAGCTCGTAGGCGCGGGCGCGCGCCTCGGCGAGCGTGGGCGCCACCCCGGTGCAGCACAACACCCGCCCGCCGGCCGTGACCAGGCGCCCGTCGTCGAGCCGGCGGGTACCGGCGTGCACGTAGCCCTCCCCCTCGGCTCCGGTGATCACGTCCCCGGTCCGGGCACTCGCCGGGTAGCCGTGCGAGGCGATGACCACGGTCACCGCGGCGGCGTCGCGCCAGACCAGCGGCGGCAGCGCGCCCAGCGTGCCGGTGGCGGCGGCGTGCAGCACCGCGGCGAGGCCGGACTCCAGCAACGGCAGCACGACCTGCGTCTCCGGATCGCCGAAGCGGGCGTTGAACTCCACCACCTTCGGCCCGGCCGCGGTCAGCGCGAGTCCACAGTAGAGCAACCCGGCGAACGGCGTGCCCCGCCGGCGCATCTCGGCCAGCACGGGATGGACCACAGTGGACAGTACGGTCTCGGGGAGGTCCGGCGGGGCCCAGGGCAGCGGGGCGTACGCGCCCATGCCGCCGGTGTTCGGTCCGGTGTCGCCGTCGCCCAGGCGCTTGTAGTCGCGCGCGGGCAGCAACGGTACGGCCGCCTGTCCGTCGGTCACGACGAACAGCGACACCTCGGGGCCGTCGAGATACTCCTCGATCACGACCCGGCCACAGGCGACCGCGTGGGCCAACGCGGCGTCGTAGTCGTCGGTCACCACCACGCCCTTGCCGGCGGCGAGCCCGTCGTTCTTCACCACGTACGGCGGCCCGAACGTCTTGAGCGCCACCTCGGCCTCGGCCGGGCTCGTGCACAGCATCGACGCGGCGGTCGGGGCACCGGCCGCCGCCATCACCTCCTTGGCGAACGCCTTGGAGCTCTCCAAGCGGGCGGCCTGCGCGGACGGACCGAAGCAGGCCACGCCGGCCGCCCGGACCGCGTCGGCCACGCCCGCCGCCAGCGGGGCTTCCGGACCGATGACGACGAGGTCCACGCGTTCCTGCGTGGCGAGCGCCGCCACCGCGCCGGGGTCGAGCACGTCCACCGGGCGCAGGACCGCCGCCGGGACCATGCCAGGGTTGCCCGGGGCCGCCACCACCTGCGTCACCTGGGGATCCGCCGCCAGGGCCGCCACCAGCGCGTGCTCCCGGCCGCCTGAACCGAGGACGAGTACCCGCACGCCGCCCACTCTAGGCGGGCCGGACGGCGCCCGCTCCCGCCGGGTCACTCA
>JADGGF010000620.1 GCA_019690055.1 Micromonosporaceae bacterium | reverse complement strand
CCGCCCACCCGTCCGCGCGTGGCCCCAGGGCCAGGTAGACGAACAGCGGAACGCCGGCCAACCGCAGCACCGTGAACAGGTTCGGGATCGTCAGCACCCCGCCCGCCCTCACGCCGCGAATCTACCGCCCCGATCCGGACAGACCCGGCAGGACCTCGATCGCAACCGCCTCCAGCACCGCTTCGTCGCCGGCGTACCAGTCATCAGCGCGCGGCCAGTGCACCAGCAGATCGGTGAAACCGGCCTCCGCGGCCCGCCCGGCGGCGTCGACGAAGGCCGCGACGCTCGAGAGCGAGTAGACGCCGCACGCGTCCACGTTGAGGTACCGATCCACTGTGGAGGGGTCCCGTCCGGCCGCCACCACCGCCTCGGTGAACCGTTCGTTCGCCTCGGCGACCCCCCGCCACCACGCCCCGACGTCGTCGGTCGCCGGGCCGGTGGTGACCCAGCCCTGACCGTACTGCGCGGCGAGCGCCCGGCCGCGGGGGCCGTTCGCCGCAACGACGAAGGGTACGCGGGGCCGCTGCACGCAGCCGGGACGGTTGCGCGCGTCGACCGCGGTGTAGTACCGCCCCCGATAGGTCACCCGGTCGGTGCACAGCAGCGCGTCCAGCAGGTGCACGAACTCGGCGAACCGGTCCGTGTGCTCCCGGGGCGACAACGGTGGTTGGCCGAGCACCATGACATCGAAGCCGTTCGTTGTCCCCGCGCCCACGCCCACGGTCAGCCGGCCGCCGGTGAGGTCGTCGAGCGCCGTGACGACCCGGGCGAACGACACCGGGTGTCGGACATGGGGCGACGCGACCATCGTGCCCAGCCGGATGCGCGACGTGACCCCGGCCGCGGCGGCCAGGGTGACGGCCGCGTCGAACCACGGCCCGTCGACCAGGCTGCGCCAGCCGATGTGGTCGTACGTCCAGGCGTGCGCGAAGCCGTACTCCTCGGCCAGCCGCCAACGGCGCGCAGCATCGGCCCACCGTTGATCGGGCAGGATGACGACCCCGACCCGCATGGGTGTTACGCCCGCGCGCTGGGGGCCGGCTGCGGCGGAACGTACACGGGCATCGGACCCGTCGGTCGGCGCGCCCACGCCGCCCGCTGCACGAGGTACACGGCGGTGGCGTCGGCCTCGGTCGGCCCGGCCACCCTGGCCGGCTGCTGGGGGTAGCGGGCGCGCACCACGCCAGCGTTACGAGTAAAGATCTTCAATCCCTCGGGGGTGGGTTCGCAGCGGCGGATCTCCGGCCAGGGCACGTGCACCGGGGCGAGGCCGTGCACGACCTGCACCCCACCGGGCCCGGCGGTCAGCTTCGGTCGCAGCAACACCCACCAGACGCGGGCGGCCAGGGCGACCACCAGCGCCACGCCGATGATCGCCAGGTAGCCATAGGCCATCAGGACCCGCAGGCTGAGCCCGAGCAGGACCGCGATAGCCACCCCGGCCGCGATCCGGTAGCGTCGGTCGGCGCGCCAGACGTAGGTCGTCTCGGTGGTCGTCCCCGCATCAGACACCTGTTCAGGGTATCATCCCGCGATCTTGGTCACAGTCCGGCCGGCCGATCGTCAGGAACGCAAATACAAAGATGACTGCGACCGCCCGACCCAGGAACGCTGGGTATCCTGGGCGGCCGGGAACGTCCCGACCCTCCACGGTCCCCACTACTTCTCCGAGGCACGGTATGGGTACTCCGGTCAAGGACCGGTCCGGACGGGGCCTGCCCTCCAAGGCGGAGCGGTGGGCGCTCGGCAAGGCGGCCGCCCGGAAGCGGGCCGCCGCATGGCGCCGGCGTGAGCTGCTCAATCGGGTCATGCGGGTCGCCGGCCCCGTGTTGGTCGTCGGCGTGATCATCGGCGTGGTGTGGCTGTTCTCCGGCGGCGGGACCACTCCGACACCCACCAGCGGCGCCCCCACGTGGCTGCCGGCCGGGCTGGATCCGCAACTGGCCACCAAGCCGGAGGTCACCGCGGGCGAGGGAACGGTCAGCGAACTGAAGGTCACCACGCTGATCGAGGGTGCCGGCGCCCCGCTGGAGGCCGGGCAGACAGTGAGCGTCAACTACGTGGTGGTGTACTACGACACCGGCACGGAGCTCGACTCCTCGTGGAAGCGGAACCAGCCCTACGAGTTCACCCTCGGTGCGGGCGACGTCATCCAGGGCTGGGACCAGGGACTGGTCGGGGTGCCGGTCGGCAGCCGGGTGCAGCTCGACGTCCCCTCCGATCTCGCGTACCGCGACGGTCAGGCCCTGCGCTTCGTGGTGGACATCCTCTCGGCGAGCTGAGCGGGTGCCCGGACGTGGCTGACGGGTGGATGTGCGCCGGGGCCGCCGACCACTAGAGTGCTTGCGCGGCGTACGTCCGCGTGTGCGCACATCACCACGAACGACACAAATACCCCGGCCGAACGGCCATCCCCGGCCCGGACGGCCAGCCCGGTCGAGTGGTCGATGTGTCGCGCTCCGACCCCTCACACACGGGAGAACAGGTGGCGCGACTGTCTGGGGCTCGGGTCGTGGCCTGCGCGGTGCTCGCGGTGGTCGCCGCGCTCACCCTGACGGGCTGTGGCCAGTTGGCGGGGACGAACCCACGGCTCAAGTCCGTGGCCCACACCGGGACGCGACCACCCGCCATGC
>JADGGF010000619.1 GCA_019690055.1 Micromonosporaceae bacterium | reverse complement strand
AAGACAGAATCCCAGTGGCGGTAATCGGCGCGGCCGGCGGCGGCCAGACCGGCCCGCACCTGGTCGGCGAGCCATCGCTCCAGCTCGCTGACGCCGGCGTCGACGCTATTCTCCCGCTTCGCCGCGGTGGCCGGGTCCGCGGTGCGGGGAGCCCGTACGGTCTGGGCCTTCTGCTGCCGGGCCGCGCGTGAGTCGAGCCATTGCGTGACCCACTCCGGCGGGGCCACCTCCGGCACCGATCCGCCAGACCACAGCAGCATCAGCCCCAGGGCGTGCTTACAGGGGAACTTGCGGCTGGGGCACGAGCACCGGTACGCGGGGCCGGTCAGGTCGACGCACGTCTGGTACGGGTTGGCACCGCTGCCCTTGCAGAAACCCCACAGGGCGGCCGGGTCGGTGCTGTGCCCGACATCCCGCCACGGCCCGGGCGTGGCGAGGCCGCGGCCCGCCTTCTGCGACGACGCGTCGGGTGCGAGCGCCAGAACCTGCTCCGCACTCCACGTGACCGTCACGGGGGCAGGATAGTCGGCCATACCGACCCGGTCGACCCCGCTGCGCAGGGCCCTGTCCGCGCTACAAAAGGCGCCGGGGACCGGTGTCCGGGCGCGGGTCGGGATCGCCGTAGACCACTGAGGCATGCACCACCGTGAGGCCATCGGAGTGGGCCAGGATCGGGCTGAGGGTGAGCCGCTTGACGCCGGGGTTCTCGTCGGCCAGCCGACCCACGCGCAGCAGCAGATCCTCGAGCGCGGCCAGGTCCGCCGGCGGGGCGCCCCGGTAGCCGGTCAGCAACGCGGCGGCCCGCGGGGCCCGGACCAGCGCGGCGGCGTCCACATCGGTCAGTGGTGCGACCCGCCACGCCCGGTCGCCGAGCAGGTCGGTGGCGATCCCACCGACGCCGAACCCGACGATCGGGCCGAACGACGGGTCGTCCACGACATCGACCACACACGACACCCCGTGGGTGACCATCGGCTGCACCAGGACCTCCGGCCCGAACCGGGCGGCGACCTGGGCGTACGCCTGCCGGAGCGACTGCTCGTCATCGATGTCCAGCCGCACCGCGCCGAGGTCGGTCCGCATCCGCAGGTCCGGATCGGCCGCCTTCACCACCAGCGGGTACCCCAGCGTCGCGGCGGCCGCGACCACCTCCTCCACCGAGGACGCCGCGACCGTGGCCAGGGTGGTGATTCCGTACGCCGCCAGCAGCTCGGCCACCGGTCCCCGCCGGGCCACCACCGCTCGTCCCTCCACCGTGGACACCGACGGCAGGTCCGGCACGGTACCGATCGGCGACCGGCGCCAGGCGGCGTACCGGGCGATCCGGGCCAGCGCCCGGACCGCCTCCTCCACGGTGCGAAACAGCGGCAGATCGACGTCGACGCGGGACGGATAGCCGACCACGACGGTGACCACGGGCTTGTCCGGCACCGGCACGCCCGACTCTCCGACGATGACGCCGCCCGGGCCGGCCAGCGCATGGGCCTCGACGGCGTCCGCGACCGCGTCCACCGCCTCGTCCACAGTGGAGCCCGGCATGGACGGTGAGATCACGGTGAGGACCATGTCCACCTCGTCGCGCTGCAGCGCCATGCCCACCAGCCCGCGCAGCACCCGGGACGACGCGCCGGGCAGCGTCCACCGGGTGTACGTCACCGCCAGCCCGGCCTGCACGCAGGTCGCCTCGGCCAGCTGCACCAGGGCGGCGGCGTTGCCGACCACGCCGACGCGCGAGCCGGCCGGCAGGGGGCAGGCGGCCAGGATCTGCCCGACGTCGAGCAGCTCCGACACCGTGTCGACACGGATCACTCCACTGTGGGCGACCAGCGCGGCCACCGCCTCCGCCTCCGGCGCCAGGCCGGCCGACCACGCGAGTGAGGCGGTCCCGGAGGCCGCGCCCGCGGCCACGACCACGATCGGCTTGTCGCGGGACAGCTCCCGGGCGATCCGGGCGAACTTGTGCGGGTTACCGAAGGTCTCCAGGTAGAGCAGGATGACGTCGGTCTGCGGGTCGTCGCGCCAGTACTGCAGCGCGTCGTTGCCTGACACGTCGGCCCGGTTGCCCACCGAGACGAAGGTCGACACGCCGAGGCCGCGGGAGTCCAGTTCGGACATCAGGGCGATGCCGACGAACCCGGACTGGCAGAAGACGCCGACCCGCCCGCGCCGGGCCATCCGCGGCAGCAGGGTGGCGTTCAGGCTCACCTCGGGATCGGTGTTGACGACGCCGAGGCAGTTCGGCCCGACCAGCCGCATCCCGTGGCTGCGGGCGATCGCCACGAGGCTCCGCTGGGCCGGGATGCCGGAGGCCCGGATCTCCGCGAAGCCGCCCGAGATGACCACGGCCGCATGCGCCCCCGCGGTGCCGGCGTCACTGATGGCCGTCGCCACGGAGTCCCACGGCACCGCGACCACCGCGAGGTCGACGGGGCCGCCCGTCGCCGACGCCGACGGGTAGGCCGGCACACCCTCCAGTGTGGACACGACCTCGCCCGGCATGGACGGCGCGGGCGTTGCCGGATGCACCACCGAGATGGCGCCGGTGAAGCCGCCCTCGACGATGTGGCGCAGCAGCGCCGCCCCGGCCCCGGTGCCGTCCCGCTTGACGCCGTAGACCGCCACCGAGCGCGGGGTCAGCAGGCGGGCC
>JADGGF010000618.1 GCA_019690055.1 Micromonosporaceae bacterium | reverse complement strand
GACTGTCCACGACAGACGTTCACCGAGGCGATCCCTCAGGTGCCGCCTCGACGGCGTACCACGGGACGGCTGCGGGCTGCGGTGGCGGCGGCAGTGGCGTGTAACCGCAGCGTCGCCGAGGTCGCCGCCGCCCACCGGATCGGCTGGACGACCGCGCAGGCATGCGTGGACGAGTACGCCGACGTCGTGCTCACCGAGCCGGAGCCGACCCCGGTGCTGGGGATCGATGAGACCCGCCGGGGCAAGCCCCGCTGGGACTTCGACCCGCTGACACGCCGGTGGGTACGAGTTGACCGATGGGACACCGGGTTCGTCGATCTGCACGGCGATCAAGGGCTGCTCGGGCAGGCCGAGGGCCGCACGAGCGCCACGGTCACCAGCTGGCTCTGCGGGCGCAGCCGGCAGTTCCGCGACGCCATACGGTACGTGGTCATCGATCCAGCCGCCTCCTACCGCGCCGCGATCACCCCCGAACTGCTACCCAACGCCCAGCTCGTCGTGGACCATTTCCACCTGGTCCGCCTGGCCAACGACACGGTCACCGCGGTCCGGCGGCGCGTCACCTGGGAGCTGCGCAACCGCCGCGGCCGCAAGATCGACCCCGAGTGGGCCAACCGGCGTCGGCTGCTGACTGCCCGCGAGCGACTGCGCCCGGCCGCGCTGTCGAAGATGTGGAACCAGCTGCTCACCCACGACCCGACCGGGCAGATCCTGGCCGCCTGGATCGCCAAAGAAGAACTCCGCACCCTGCTGGCCAGCGCCCGCGAGCACGCCGCCCCGCACGTCATACGGGCCCGGCTGCACGACTTCTACACGTGGTGCGCCGACACCGACATCCCCGAAGTCCACCGCCTCGCCACCACCGTCGATGCCTGGTGGCCGGAAACGTTGCTATTCCTCCAAACCGGACTCACCAACGCACGGACCGAGGGCATCAACCGCATTGTCAAGGACGTAGGCCGGAGAGCCTGCGGATTCCGCAACCCACACAACCACCGCCGTCGCGTACGGTTGATCTGCACTCGACGACGTCGAGCGTCAGCGATGAACGAGCAGCGAGTGCCCGGCTAACCGCGAAGAGCCAACATACCGCCATAGAGATCAGAAAACGTTCGGATGGGCTCCGTTGCTGGTGTGTTCCACACCGTAACGGCATCGGCATCGGCAGTGGCCAGATAACCGGTCGGTGACCAGGCTACCTTGACGATCTTACCGGAACCACCGGCGACCGTCGCCACCAGCTCGCCGGCCAGCGGTGGCTGAGTAACCTCCTTCGAACCGCAACCCGTTGCCACGAACAGCAACGAGGCCGCCATTATGACCGCCACTCGCTTAACGCCGTTGGCGTACGCCGACCCCCTAACGCGTTGGAAAGGATGTCCCGCTTGCACTTTTTTGACTCCCGAGCGTGGTTTTGAAAACCGAGTACGCATCGACTCGACTGTCGCAGCATTACGAGGCGCTCAGGGTCCCCCAATTGACTGATCTTCGCGTGCCCAAACGTGTAATTCGCTGAAATCTGATTCGGTCCTTACGTGGGCGAATTTGGTGGTAGTCGGTGGTTGCTGATTAAGGACGGCTGGCGGCGCGCCATCGCCGCCGTTTGGGCCGACCAGCCGCCGTCACGGGACCGCTGCGGCGATGTCGCTCGCGTGCAGCAGCAGCGCGTCGTCGTAGATGCGGATGCGGTCGTCGTAGCCGCCGACGATGAGCGCGTCGCCGTTGCGCAGGATGGTCACGGTCGGCGCCCAACGCACCGTCGTCGCCGCTTCGCCGATCGGGTGGAACCGGCCGGCGGGTGCCCCCGGGTTGTAGATGGCCGCTTGGCGGCCACCGGCGATGACCACGCGGCCGTCGGGGCCGACCACCGCCACGCACTTGTATCGTTCGACATCCATTGGTGGTCCCGGGCTGAACTGTCCGGTCCGGGGTCGTAGATCTCGGTGGTGGACAACAGCGTTCGGTCGTCGGGTGTGCCGCCCATGACGAGAACCCGGCCATCGGGCAGGAGGGCGAGTTCGTGCTTGTCCCGGGGCGTGCTCATCGCGCCGGTCGCCTGCCAGCTGTCCGACGCCGGGTCGTAGATGACGGCGCTGGCCATCGCCCGACCGGCGGCGTCCCGGCCGCCCACGATCAGCACGCGTCCGTCGACCAGGGTTGTCGCGGGCGCGGCGAACCGGGGCTCGGGCATCGGCGCGGCCGGGATGAAGACGTTGCGCTGCGGGTCGAACAGCTCGGCGGTGTCGGTGTCCCCGCCTGCGATGAGCACCCGACCGTCCGGCAGCTTGGCCGCACTGTGCCCGCCGCGGCCGACACTCAGCGACCCGACCGGCTCGAACCGCCCGGTTCGCGGCTCGAATACCTCGGCGGCGTCCAAGGGAGCCGCACCCTCTCGCGCCCATCCGCCGACGATGAGCACCCGACCGTCGGCCAGCAGTGTCGCACTGTGCCCTTGGCGGGGTTGCTCGAGAGCGGGGCCGGCCGTGAATCCCTGGCCAGGCACGTAGTACTCGCTGTCCGGGACGCCGTCGGCGGTGGTGCACCCGTCCGTGGCGCAGCCGCCCACGACGAGCACGCGACCGTCGGCCAGCAGCGTGGCGGTGTGCGCGGCGCGCCCCGTAGCGGGGTGGTGGAGTAGGTGGGTTCGGGAT
>JADGGF010000617.1 GCA_019690055.1 Micromonosporaceae bacterium | reverse complement strand
ACCCCGGCCCTCCGCCCTGCCCGCCAGGCGAGTTCCAGCTTGAGGTCGAGCAGGCGCTCGCCGCGATCGGCAACTATGGACGGATCACAGTGGACGGGGCGCAGTCGGCGGAGGACTGCGCGACGATCATCGCGTTCCAGCGCCGGATGGGGATCGTGCCCGCCGACGGGACGCCCGGACCGACGACGAAGGACGTCGCCCAACGCATCGCCGCAACCGACACCTCACGCTGCCCCTGGTCCGACGCTCCCCAGGCCTGCGTGGACCTGACCAACCAGACGTTCTTCATCGTGTCCCGGGGCACGGTCATCCTCGGGCCGACTGTCGCCCGCACCGGCATGCCGGGCTGGGCCACGCCGGCCGGGACATTCCGGATCTTCCAGAAGTCGACCCGGGAGTGGTCGTACCCGTTCGAGGTGTGGATGCCGTACTGGCAGCACTTCACCCCGGGAATCGGCCTGCACGAGACGACCACGTACATCCACAACATGTGGGCCGGCTCGCACGGCTGCGTGAACCTGCTCCACGAAGACGCGGTCCGGGCGTACGAGCTGCTCACCTGGGGATCGACGGTCCAGGTCTACGGCCGGCGGCCCGGGACCTGACGCGACCGGGCACCCGGGGCAGAATGCTGCCGTGCGGGTGGTGGGATGTGCCGCCGAGCTCGCCACGATCGACACGTTTCTCACCGACGGGCGCCGAACCCTGCTGATCGTTGGGGAACTCGGCGCCGGCAAGACCGTGCTCTGGGAGCACGGCGTGGCCCGGGCCCGACAGCTCGGCTGCCGCGTCCTGGCGGCCCGGCCGGTGGCCGGCCTCGGCGTGCGGGCCAGTCTGTTCCGGGACGAGATCGAGGTGACGGTCGTCGCCGAGGGCGCCGATCACACGGTGGCCGTGGTCACGCTGACCAACCTCGATGGCTCCCCGGTCGAGGACCAGGTCGTCGAGGTCACCCGCCTCGTGCTCCGCGGCTAAGCCCCCGCTACAGCACGAAGGCGTCGGTCCACAGCTGGCCCGAGCGGCCGGAGATCGCGTCGAGCAGGGCGACGACCTGGCCGTCGGTCAGCGCCGCGATGAAGTCGATGATGGCTCGGCCACGAGCCAGATCGATCCGGGCCACCCGCGCCTCCGCCGGCACGGGCTCGGCCTCCAGCTCGGCCTCGGCGAGGTCGACGAGGTTGCGCAGGCGTTGTGGCAGGCGGGCGGTCTCGTCGGGATCAGTGAGCCACGCCAGCAGCGCATCGACCAGCGTCGCGAGCAGCCGGGCCTGGCCCCGCTGGTGCAACGCCAGGTCCGGCCGGGCGAGCACGAAGCGCCGGTGCACCAGCTTGAGCACCTGGACCTCGTGCCACTGCACCGGACCGAGCACGACGTGCCCCGAGCGGACCGTGGGCTCCGGGATGACCTCGATGGCGTCGACCAGCCGACGGGTCCACCGGGCGGAGAAGGCGGTGACCGCCTGCTCCGCTTCGATCGAGCCATCGAATGGAATCGACAAAAGTCCGTCCACGAGCTCCGTGCTCACATGCTCCACCGCCGCGGCGAAGGCTTCGTCGTCGCTGATCCACGGATCCTTGCGGGCGATGTCGCGACGCAGCCGTTCCGTGGCGTACCCGGGTCGACGCGCGTCGGCGAGCAGCTCAGCCTGGTCCAGCTTGGCCAGCTCGCCCGCGTTGGCCAACCAGGTACGCAGCTCGGCCGCCACGGCCCCGGACTGGAGCACCCCGACGCGGTGGAAGTCCTCAATGTCGTGGATCGCGTAGGCGATGTCGTCGGCGGTGTCCATAATGGACGCTTCCACCGTCTGCTGCCACGCCGGCAGTCGCCCCGCGAACGGCGCCCGGGCGTGGCGCAGGTCGGCCAGCTCCGTGCTGTACGCGCCGAACTTCGCCGAGCCCGAGCGAGGGTCGTCGGGCGGCGGGGTGGCCCCGCGCGGCACCGGCACCATCGTGGAGGGGTGCGGCTGCGGGAACGACGCTCGCGTCCAGGGGTACTTGAGCAGCGCCGCCCGCACCGCCGCAGTGAGATCGAGCCCGATCACCGGCGCGTCCGGCCGGGTGAGCAACGAGGAGCCGCGCAGCTCGGTGCTGGTCACGATCCGGTAGGACTGGGCGTTGCCCTCGAACCCCTCGGTCAGGTGCAGGCGGTTGCGGGCGATCCGGTCCAGCACGGACTCCCCCAGGTGCCCGAAGGGGGGATGCCCGAGGTCGTGCGCGAGCGCGGCCGCCTCGACGACATCCGGGTCGCAGCCGCCCAGCCGCTCCAGCAGGTCCGCGTACCGGGGCGTGGCCACGAGCCGCTCGGCGACCGCCCGGGCCACCTGAGCCACCTTGAGGCTGTGCGTGAGCCGGTTGTGCACGAGCAGCCCGGAACCCCCGGGGCTGATCACCTGGGTGACCCCGCCCAGCCGGGCGAAGAACGGCGAGCTGACGATCCGGTCCCGGTCGGCCCGGAAGGGACTCGCCGCGAGGTCACCGGGGATGCCGCCGCCGAACATGCGGTCGGCCCGCTGGACCTCCGGAACCCGCGTCACGCCGTCATCCGTCACGCGGCCAGCCTAGGACCCGAGCCCACGGTCACCAGCCCCCGGTCAGGCCCACCCAGTCAGAGCCCCGGTCAGGCCCACCCAGTCAGAGCCCCGGTCAGTCCGCTC
>JADGGF010000616.1 GCA_019690055.1 Micromonosporaceae bacterium | reverse complement strand
GGCGGAGGGTCCGGCGGCGGGTCCGGTGGCGGCGGGTCCACCGGCGGAGGTGCTCGGCAGACAATGCCCACGCCGGCCACCGCCTCGGCCACCTCGCTCGTGACGACGGCCACCGCGACCATGCTGGCGGCACAGTCCGCTGGGGGCACGGCGCCGGTCGCGCGCGACCTCGCCGCGTCGGGCGAGAGCACCATGCCCTCACCGGTGATGCTCGGCTCGACGGCGGGCATCCTTGTCGCGTTCGCGGTCTCCGTCGGCTTCCTGATCCGGGAGCGGCGGCTGCATCGCGAGGAGCTCGAGGAGCGCGAGCTCGATCACTGGCGCAGCTACCGCTGACCCACGACCGGGTCGGCCAGGGCACGACCGCGCCTACCGCGACCGTCTGGGCTAACTTGGGCACGTCCGGGTTGTTTGCGGCACGTCCGGGCTCACCACGGGGTCGCGAGCACGGCCTCCACGACGATCGCGGTGACGGCGCCGACCGCCACGAGCACCACCGGCGCGGGGGGCGCTTCGTCGCCCTGCACCGCCGGGGCGACCGCCGCCACCGTCAGCCAGGGGAAGAACGGCAGCCAGGCGGCCTCCGCCCCGCCGCGGGCGAGGCCGGCGGCGATGGAGAAGATCACCGCCGCCCCGGCCCCGACCAGGAACGGCCAGCCGGGCGTGTTGCGCAGCCGGCGGGCGCTGCGCACCAGGGGCGGCCCGGCCGCGAGCAGGAGCACCACGATGCTGATGAAGCTCCAGGCGAGGGCCGGCCGCTGCGGTTCGACGCGGGTGGCGTAGTCGTCCCGCGCCATGAGGAGGCCGTCGATCCAGCTGAATCCCGCCGCCTCGGCCGCGAAGACCGGCAGCAGGGCCCCCAGACCGGTGGCGAGGTTGAGGAACGGCCGGCGACGGGCGAAGTACAGGCACACCGCCGAGAGCCCGAGCCACGGCGCGGCGTAGGAGAAGAACGCCGCGACGCCGAGCGTGACCCCACACGCCAGCGCCCAGCCCGCGGACGGCAGGCCCGTGCGGGTGCGATCGCTCGCGCGGACACCGAGCAGCACCATCGCCGCCCCGAGCACGGCGACGACAACATTGACGGATACGGATATCCAGACCGCGTACGGCGCGAGCATGAGCACGGGAGCGAAGGATCGGGCGGCCCGCTCGCCGCAGACGCCCCGCACCGCCGCGAGCGCGAGCGGGGTGACCAGGGCGCCGAGCGCGGTGATGACCACGCCGAGGGTGAGCCGTTCGGTGAACCCGATGCGCTGCAGCGCCCACAGCAGCAGCACGGGGCCCGGCGGGTGGCCGCGGGCCGCGACCGACAGCTCGTCGGCCCGGTCCGTGTAGCTGCGGAGGTAGGCGAGCACGTCGTCCCCGACGTTGGGAACGTCGGTCAGGTAGTTGTCCGGCGACTGCAGGGACCGGGTCAGGCCGGCCGCGCCGTCGACCAGGGCGAGGCTGAGCGACCAGACGAAGGTCCCGGCCCAGCCCAGCACCAGCAGGCTCCGCCACCGTACGGCGTCGAACCGGCCGCGGACGGCGGCGACGAGGACGCCGGCGGCCACGAGCGGAGCGAGTGCGCTGCCGAAGCCGAACGCCCACCGGTACGAGCCCAAAAACGGGGCCGACCGGGTGCCCAGCGCCACGCCGGCGTGCACCGCCGCCCAGGTCAGGGCCAGCCCGACCGCGGTGACGCTGAGCCAGCTGGCCAGGTCCCGCCGCTCGTCGGTCGGCACGCGGAACCGCAGGACGCTGCGCCGTCCGTCCGGGGGAGCGCTGGCGGTCACGGCCGACACGGTACCCGGCCGCGGTCGACCCGTCGCCACGACCGTTGGCGAACTCGCAGCACGGGCGCGGCGCTCAAGCATTGACGTATACCCGTCCGTAGACCCCCGAAGGCGTGTGACGGGTAGCGCATGATCGTCCCAGGCGTTCTAATAGGTGATGACCGGGAACATCGAAGCAGTCCGCACGGCGCCCGTCTCGCCGGCGTTAGCGGCGCAACGGTGCTCCATCAACCGCCCAAGTAGGACGTGAGGGAAATTCAGATGGCAGCGACGACCACGGCACCCACGACCGATAAGGGTCGGCGAATTGTCGGTGCGGAGCGCGCGAGTCTGGCAAAGGACCTGGTCAAGCGCTATGCGTCGGGCGAGAGCATTCGTGCACTCGCATCGTCCACCGGCCGTTCGTACGGCTTTGTACACCGTGTTTTGACCGAATCAGGAGTTCAGCTTCGTCAGCGTGGCGGGGCCCGTCGGCGCAAGAAGAGCTCGTGAGTTCGTCCAGCCGGGTCGCTAATTTCTCCGGCGACGCGAGGGGGAGCACCGCAGCGAGCTTGCGAGCGAGGAGCGGACCGAGCGTGGAGCCGGAACGGGGTTGCCGCCTCACGGCGGCGGTGTGGCGGCATTGATGAGCGATCCCGACGTTCGGGTGGACCGTGACGGGCCGGTGGCGACAGTGACGTTGTGCCGGCCCCGGGTCCTCAACGCCCAGACTCCTCAGATGTGGGCGCGACTGCGGGCGGTCGGCCAGGAGCTGGACGGCGGCGTCCGCGTCGTCGTCGTGCGCGGCGAGGGCCGCGCGTTCTCGGCCGGCCTCGACCTCGCCGTGGCCGGCGGGTCGCCCTCAGGTGACGGTGGCGGGTCCGGTGCGGGGGAGGCGG
>JADGGF010000038.1 GCA_019690055.1 Micromonosporaceae bacterium | reverse complement strand
CACGCGAGGGGGATCACTCGCGAGGGGGGTGGGACCGGTGTTCGTCCAGGTGATTCAGGGGCAGGTGAGGCACGCGGAGCCCGTCTACGTGGAGCTCGACGCGTGGATGAAGGAGATCGGCCCGGGGACGCAGGGCTGGCTCGGGTCGACCGCGGGTGTGACCAGCGACAAGCGCTTCATCGGACTGGCCCGGTGGGAGTCGCCGGACGCGGCCGCCCGCCACGGCGCCCGGCCGGAGCAGGAACACTGGTGGCGCGCCTTCAGCGAGCTCTTCGTTGACCTCCCGACGGTGCGCGAGACGTCCGATGTCGTCACCGATCTGCGCCGCGAGCCGTACGAGGCGCGATTCGTCCAGGTGATGCAGGGCCGGAGCACGGACCCGCGCCGGGCGTACGACCTCGCGGGCGCCCACAGCGACGAGTGGCAGGCCTTCCGGCCCGAGATCCTCGGCACCGTGGCCTGCCTGCTCGACGACGACGCGTACACCGTGGCGGTGTACTTCACCGACGAGCAGGCCGCGCGCGAGGGTGAGCGCCGGACTCCGCCACCGGATCTCGCCGCCGAGATGGACGAAGTGAACTCTCTCGCTGCCGGCGCACCTGAGTATTTCGATCTACGCGAGCCCTGGATCCACTCACCCAGTCACTAGGAACGGCGCTGGGCTTCGACCGGGCCGCGGTGGTGGGCCACGACCGCGGCGCCCGGGTCGACCGAGGCTAAGACGCCCGGACACGGTCGCCAGCGGTCTCGGATCGGAAGCTGTGGCCGAGCTCGTGGCCCAGCCCGAAGTAGTGCCGGAAGTTGTAGATCAACGGGCTCCATTGGCGGGGGTCGACGTGTTGTGTACCGGGCACGACGATCGACGGGTCGGCGTGTACGCGCAGCACGCGCGCCTGGACGATGACGAAGTCGCCGGTCAGGCCGGTGCGTACGTCGGTGGCGATGGCCTCCAACTGCAACGGACACTCCGCCACCCGCGGCGGTGCGACCAGCTCCGAGGGGAGCGGGGACAATCCGGCGGCGGCGAACTTGGCCGGCTCGTACCGGAAGCCGGGCTTGTGGGCAGGCACCGGGTAGCGGCCGGTGAGTGCCGCCAGCCGCTCAACCGACTCCCACAGCGCCGGGCCGGGGAAGTTGACCACCAGTTCGGGGCGGGCGGCGAGGTTGGCCGCCGTTTGCCCGTCCGTGCCGAGGCCGAGGACGACCACGTACCCGAGCGCCCAGACGGAGGAGTTGGGCGCCAGGTTGGCCGAGCCGTCGGCGTTCTGCGTGGACAACAGCGCCACCGGCGTGCCGACATACAGGATCTTCGGAGTGATGGTCACCTGCGGCATACGGGAACGCTAGGCGGGCCACGGTTCGGCCCGGGCCGAACCAAGCCGCGTCCGTATCCGGCGGTCTTTCGTCCTTATCCGGCCTCGGTGAGGAAATCGGCGACCAGCCGGGTGAACTCGTCGGCGTGGGAGACGTTGGGCAGGTGCGCGGCGCCGGCGATCTCCACGAGGCGGGCGCCACGGATCCCGGCGGCCACGGCCCGGCCGAGCTCCGGCGGGGTGGACTGGTCCTCGCTGCCCGTGATGACGAGCGTCGGGGCGGTGACGTTGGCCAGGTCCCCCGACAGGTCCATGGTCTCCAGCACGCCACAGCAGTGGGCGTAGCCCTCGACCGGGGTGGCGAGCACCGCGTCGAGCAGCTCCTGGCGCAGCTGCGGGTGCGCGGCGGCGAACTCGGGCGGCAACCACCGGTCGACCACCGTGGCGGCGATGGCGGCCATCCCCTGCTCCCGTATGGTCGCCGCCCGCGCACGCCAGGTCTCCGGCGTCCCGAACACCGCGGCCGTACCGGCGAGCACCAGCCGGTCGACCCGATCCGGATGGTGCGCCGCCACCCACACGGCGACCGCGCTGCCCAACGACGCGCCGCCCAGGTGGGCGCGGTCCACGCCGAGCCGGTCGAGCAGCGCGACCACGTCGCCGCCCAGGTCGGCCACCGTGTACGGTCCCGGCGGCACGGGCGAGGCGCCGTGCCCGCGGTGGTCGTAGCGGACCACCCGCAGCCGCTGCGCCAGGGCCGGGAGCTGGAACCGCCACATCGCCCCGGTCGTGCCGAGGGACGAGCCGAGGACCAGGACAGGGGCGTCCTCGGGTCCGTCCACTGTGGAGTGCAGCGGGGCTGCGCTCACGCGGCCACCCCCGCCGTGACAGCCGTCCCGGGGCCCGCCCGCCCCCCCGCCCCCCCCCCCGCGGGCCCCCGCCGGGGGGGGGGGGGCGGGGGGGGCGGCCCCCCGGGGTCCGGGTGCGGACGGCCCAGACCAGGGTGAGGGTGCCGAGCCAGACCGCGCAGGCCCCGGCCATGTGGAGCCCGACGAGAATGACCGGCAGGTTCGTGAAGTACTGGACGAAGCCGATGAGGCCCTCGGCCAGGCAGATGCCGAGCAGCGCCGCGGCCCGGTTGGCGGCACGGGTCGCGCCGACGGCGCGCAGCGCGAGCCAGGTCGCGACCACGAGGCCGACGAAGAGGAAGACCAGTTCGGCGTGCAGCTGCGCGATCGACTCGAGGTCCAGGCCGTTGCGCCGAGCCCGCTCGTCGCCGGCGTGGGGTCCGCTGCCGGTCACCATCACACCGACCACGATCACCGTGGCCGCGACCGCCCCCACCAACCGTACGAGCGTCCAGAGTGGACGAGGAACGGTCAGTCTCGGTGGGTCGTCGGTCTCGGTGGCCGAGCGCCAGAATGCGTAGGTGGCCAGCAGCACGGCGATCGACGCGATGAAGTGCAGGCCGACCACCCATGGGTTGAGGTTGGTGAGCACCGTCGCCGCGCCCACGAGCGCCTGGGCCGGGATGCCGAGTCCGGCGAGCACCGACAGCCAGACCACGCGGCGTCGGCGGGGCCGCTGCTGCAGGGCGACCACGAAGCCCGCGATCGCGATGGCCGCGAGGACGCCGGTCAGGGTGCGATTGCCGAACTCGATGACCCCGTGGCTGCCCATCTCCGGGGTGGGCACCAGTGACTCATCGGTACACATCGGCACCGTGGGGCACCCCAGTCCCGAGCCGGTCAGCCGGACCGCCCCACCGGTGATCACGATGCCGACGTTGGCGATCAGCGATGCGAGCGCGACCCGGCGTAGGAGCAGCGGGCTGTCGAGCGCGATGCTGGGATGCACGCCGTGATGCTACGCGCGCGACCGGCCGGTCCAACCGGGCCATCTGGCCTGTCCCGCCTTCCGGCCCGAGTGGCGTTGCTCACCGGGACCCCGGCTCGGCCGGTGGACGGGAAGTGGATCACACCCGCGTGAGCGGGAAGTGCGGGGGTGGCGGCAGCTCGATGTGGATGGCGTCGCCGGGCCGGATCAGCCCGCCGCGGGCGACCGTGCCCATGATCCCGGCCAGCCGGACCACGGCCCCGTCGTCGTCGGTGAACACGACGTGCTTGAGCAGCCCGGCCTGGAAGTCGTTGATCTGCTGGCACGGGTTGCGCAGGCCCGTTACGGCGATGACGGCGTCGCCGATGGACAGCCGCGTGCCCACGGGGAGCCCGAGCAGGTCGATCCCGCGGGTGGTGATGTTCTCGCCGAGGTCGCCGGGACGCACGACGTGCCCCGCCGCGAGCAGGGTCTCGAACAGCTCCTCGTGGATGAGGTGGACCTGGCGCAGGTTGGGCTGCGACGGGTCCTTCGCCACTCGACTGCGATGCTTCACCGTCACGCCGCAGTGGGCGTCACCCTCGATGCCCTGCCCCTCGATCAGCTTGATGGAGTCGACGCTGCGCTTGCTGAAGGTGTGCGTCGGGCTGATGTGTACGGAGGTGACGACGCCGGCCATGGCAGCAGCCTACCGGTGACCTGAGTTAGGTAAGCCTCACCATAGTGAAGGGCCTCACTCTTTCGGGGATTTGCCGGTCCCGGCCGAATTACGTAACGTAGCCGTTGTGAAAAACCCGGCCGGTGCGAGCAGCGCCGCGCTCGTCGTCGGCGACAGCCGGACGCGGGCGCGGGTCGCGTCGTACCTGCTGGTGCACGGCTGGGCCACCGCGGGCGAGGTGAGCCAGGCGCTGGGCCTGAGCCAGGCCGCCATCCGCAAGCACCTCGACGCGCTGCTCGCGGAGGGCCTCGTCACCAGTCGGGAGCGGACGCCGGTCGGCGCGCGGGGGCGGGGGCGGCCGGCACGCATGTTCACGCTGACCGACGCCGGCCGGGCCCGCTGCGGGGGGCACACGTACGACAACCTGGCCCAGGCCGCCCTGCGCTGGATCGCCCGGGACGGTGAGGAGGCGGTCGCGGCCTTCGCGGCCGACCTGGCCGGGAACCTGGAGCGCCGGTGCCGGGAGGCGACCGCGCACGCCGGGGACGACCCGATCGCCCGGGCCGAGGCACTCGCCGCCGCGCTGTCGGCCGAGGGGTACGCTGCCTCGGCCTCGGTGATCAACTCCGGCGGGCAGCTGTGCCAGCACCACTGCCCGGTCGCCCAGGTCGCCGCCGAGTTCCCGCAACTCTGCGAGGCCGAGACCGAGGTGATCTCCCGCCTCGTGGGCACCCACGTGCAGCGGCTGGCCACGATCGCCCACGGCGACGGGATCTGCACGACGCACATCCCGGACCCACGGCGACGCGGCGGCCGGCCGAGTATCGAGCCACCGACCACCAGCGAGACCACGGATACCACCGAGAACAGCGATGACACCGAGAGGGTGCGGTAGATGACCGAACAGCAGACGGCGCCACGGCCTCCTGAGCCGGGCGCGACCACCCAGGCCGAGACGCTCGCCCGTCTGGCCCGGTACGAGTACGGCTGGGCGGACACCGACCTCGCCGGTGCCAGCGCGCGTCGCGGCCTGTCCGAGGAGGTCGTGCGCGACATCTCGGCGAAGAAGAACGAGCCGGAGTGGATGCTCGAGCTGCGGCTGAAGGGCCTGCGCCTGTTCCAGCGCAAGCCGCTGCCCGCCTGGGGCGCCGACCTGACCTCGATCGACTTCGACAACATTAAGTACTTCGTTCGGTCGACCGAGAAGCAGGCGACGAGCTGGGACGAGTTGCCGGCCGACATCCGCAACACCTACGACCGCCTGGGCATCCCCGAGGCCGAGAAGAAGCGGCTCATCGCCGGCGTGGCGGCCCAGTACGAGTCCGAGGTGGTCTACCACAAGATCCGCGAGGATCTGGAGCAGCAGGGCGTCATCTTCCTCGACACCGACAGCGGCCTCAAGGAGCACGAGGACCTGTTCCGGGAGTACTTCGGCACCGTGATCCCGGTGGGCGACAACAAGTTCGCCGCGCTGAACACGGCCGTCTGGAGCGGGGGCTCGTTCATCTACGTGCCGAAGGGCGTGCACGTCGAGATCCCGCTGCAGGCGTACTTCCGCATCAACACCGAGAACATGGGCCAGTTCGAGCGGACGCTGATCATCGTCGACGAGGGTGCCTACGTGCACTACGTCGAGGGGTGTACCGCGCCGATCTACTCCTCGGACTCGCTGCACGCGGCAGTGGTGGAGATCATCGTCAAGAAGGGCGCCCGCTGCCGCTACACCACGATCCAGAACTGGTCCACCAACGTCTACAACCTGGTGACCAAGCGGGCCGTGGCCCACGAGGGCGCCACCATGGAGTGGGTCGACGGCAACCTCGGCTCCAAGGTGACGATGAAGTACCCGGCCGTCTACATGGTCGGCGAGCACGCCAAGGGCGAGGTGCTCTCGGTGGCGATGGCTGGCGAGGGCCAGCACCAGGACGCCGGGGCCAAGATGGTCCACGCCGCCCCGCACACCTCGTCGACGATCGTGTCGAAGTCCATCGCTCGCGGGGGCGGCCGCACGTCGTACCGCGGGCTGGTGCAGGTGCTCGAGGGCTCCCACCACAGCAAGTCGACCGTCAAGTGCGACGCGCTGCTGGTCGACACGATCTCGCGGTCGGACACGTACCCGTACGTGGACATCCGTGAGGACGACGTGGCGATGGGGCACGAGGCCACCGTCTCGAAGATCAGCGAGGATCAGTTGTTCTATCTCATGAGCCGTGGCCTGTCCGAGGACGAGGCGATGGCGATGATCGTGCGCGGCTTCATCGAGCCGATCGCCAAGGAGCTGCCCATGGAGTACGCCCTGGAGCTCAACCGCCTCATCGAGCTGCAGATGGAGGGCGCGGTCGGATGACGGCCCTCGACTCGGTCAAGGATTCCCTGGAGCTGGAGCGGGTCGAGTCCCACCTGCACCCGGAGGGGTCGTTCGACCTCGACGACCACCCGGTGCCGACTGGGCGGGAGGAGATCTGGCGGTTCACCCCGCTGCGGCGCCTGCGGGGCCTGCACCAGGACGCGCCGCTGGGCGGCACCTCGTTCGAGGTTGAGACCGACCTCGCCGACGGGGTGACGGCCGCGTCGGTACCGGTCGCCGATTCGACGCGGGGGACCTCGAACTTCCTGCCCACCGACCGGATCGCGGCCCGGGTGTGGCAGGCCGCCACCTCGGTGTTCGAGGTGGGCGTCCCGGCCGAGGCGGCGGTCGACGGTGTCAGCGTGATCCGGCTGCGCGGCACCGGCACCGACCAGGCATGCGCCGGCCAGCTGCTGGTGCGGGCGGGCCGGTTCAGCCGGGCGACCGTGGTGGTTGTCTACAGTGGATCGGCGGTCTGGGCCGAGAACGTCGAGATCGTGGTCGAGGACGGGGCCGAGCTCACGTTCGTCACGGTGCAGGACTGGGAGCGCGACGCGGTGCACGCCGTCGCCCAGCACGCCAAGGTCGGGCGCGACGCCACCCTCAAGCATGTCGCGGTCAGCGTCGGGGGCGACCTGACCCGCAGCGACCTCTCGGTGGAGTACGCCGGGCCGGGTGGCCAGGTGGAGCTGCTCGGGCTCTACTTCGCCGACGCCGGCCAGCACATCGAACACCGGCTCTTCGTGGACCACACGGCGCCGCGGACCCGCAGCAACGTCCTCTACAAGGGCGCGCTGCAGGGCAAGGACGCGCACACGGTCTGGGTCGGCAACGTGCTGATCCGCAAGGTGGCCGAGGAGATCGACACGCACGAGGAGAACCGCAACCTCGTGCTGACCGACGGGGCCCGGGCCGACTCGATCCCCAACCTGGAGATCGAGACGGGCGAGATTCTCGGGGCCGGCCACGCCAGCGCGACGGGTCGCTTCGACGACGAGCAGCTGTTCTACCTGATGTCGCGGGGCATCCCTGAGGTCGAGGCCCGCAAGCTGGTCGTGCGGGGGTTCTTCGCCGACATGCTGGCCGAGGTGCCGGTGGAGGACCTGCGGGAGCGGCTGGCCGCCACGATCGAGAGTCGGCTGGCGGCGGCAGGGGCCTGACATGATGACGTACGTCCGCGTCTGCTCCCTCGCCGACCTGGCCCCCGGGTCGGTGGTGTCGCGGGAGATCGACGGCACGCCGGTCGCCGTCGTGCGCTGCGAGGACGGCACGGTGCACGCGGTTCGCGACGTGTGCAGCCACCAGGAGTACCCGCTCTCCGACGGCGAGGTGGTCGGCTGCACGATCGAGTGCACCTGGCACGGGTCGGAGTTCGACGTGCGTACGGGTGAGGCGCTGAACCTGCCCGCTACCGAGCCCGTACCCGTCTACCCTGTGCAGGTCCGCGACGGAGATATCTACGTAAGCCTTTCCCCAACCAACGGAGTTGTTGCATCGTGAGCGTTCTCGACATCCGTGACCTGCAGGTCGCCGTGAAGCTGCCCGACGGGGAGCTCAAGCCGATCCTGGCCGGCGTCACCCTGACCGTCGAGTCTGGACAGACGCACGCCATCATGGGCCCCAACGGGTCGGGCAAGTCCACGCTGGCCTACTCGATCGCCGGCCACCCCAAGTACGAGATCACCGGCGGCTCGGTCACGCTCGACGGCACCGACGTGCTGTCGATGACCGTCGACGAGCGGGCGCGGGCCGGTCTGTTCCTGGCCATGCAGTACCCGGTCGAGGTCCCCGGCGTGAGCGTGGCGAACTTCCTGCGCACCGCCAAGACCGCGATCGACGGCGAGGCACCGAAGCTGCGCACCTGGGCCGGCGAGCTGAAGGCCGCCATGGAACGCCTGGGCATGGACCCCTCCTTCGCGCAGCGCAACGTCAACGAGGGCTTCTCCGGCGGGGAGAAGAAGCGGCACGAGATCGTCCAGATGGAGCTGCTGCGCCCCAAGGTGGCGATCCTCGACGAGACGGACTCCGGTCTGGACATCGACGCGCTGCGGGTGGTCAGCGAGGGCATCAACCGCGTGCGCGAGGCGGGGCAGACCGGCATCCTGCTCATCACCCACTACACGCGGATCCTCCGCTACGTGAAGCCGGACTTCGTGCACGTCTTCGTCGGCGGGCGGATCGTCGAGCAGGGCGGGCCGGAGCTGGCCGAGCGGCTGGAGGAGGAGGGGTACGAGCGGTACCTCGCCGGAGCCGGACCCGCCGCTATCCACTAGGGCGCTATCCACGAGGGACTGTCCACGATGGAGTCGACGATGACGACAGCCACCACCGCTCTTCCCCTGGACGTGGAGCGGATCCGGGCCGACTTCCCGATCCTGGGCCGGGAGGTCAACGGCCGACGCCTGGTCTACCTCGACTCCGGCAACACGTCCCAGAAGCCGCGTCAGGTCATCGAGGCGGTCCGGGAGCACTTCGAGCGGCACAACGCGAACGTCGCGCGCTCGGTGCACACGCTGGGCACCGAGGCGACGGCGGCGTACGAGGGCGCCCGGGCCAAGGTCGCGCGGTTCATCAACGCGACCTCCGCTGAGGAGGTCGTCTTCACCAAGAACGCCACCGAGGCGATCAACCTGGTGGCGTACGCGATGCTCGCCGCGTCCGTGGACCGGGGCGGTGCGGTGGACCCGCGGTTCCGGCTCGGCCCGGGGGACGAGGTCGTCATCACCGAGATGGAGCACCACAGCAACATCGTGCCGTGGCAGCTGCTATGCGAGCGCACGGGCGCGACGCTGCGCTGGTTCGGCCTGACCGACGACGGTCGGCTGGATGAGTCCACTCTGGACGATCTGGTCAACCCGCGGACCAAGCTGGTGTCGATGGTGCTCGTCTCCAACATCCTCGGCACGGCCAACGACGTCAGCCGCATCGCCGCGCGGGTGCGGGAGGTCGGCGCGCTGCTGATGCTCGACGGCTCGCAGGCGGTGCCGCACCGTCCGGTCGACGTGGGGGCGCTGGACGCCGACTTCCTGGCGTTCACCGGTCACAAGATGCTCGGCCCGACCGGCATCGGCGTGCTGTGGGGACGCGGGGAGCTGCTGGCCGCGATGCCCCCGGTCCTGGGCGGCGGATCGATGATCGAGACGGTCACGATGGAGCGGTCGACGTTCGCGCCGCCGCCGGCCCGGTTCGAGGCGGGCACGCCGCCGATCGCCGAGGCGGTGGGGCTCGGCGCCGCCGTCGACTACCTGACCGCGGTGGGCATGGAGTCGATCGCCGCCTATGAGAAGGAGCTCGCCGGCTACGCGCTGGAGCGGCTGCACGCGGTGCCGGGCCTGCGGATCATCGGACCGGACACGACCGTGGGTCGGGGGGCGACGATCTCCTTCGCTCTGGCCGGGGTGCATCCCCATGACGTGGGGCAGATCCTCGACGCCGAGGGGGTGCAGGTGCGGGTCGGCCACCACTGCGCCCGGCCCACCTGCGTGCGCTACGGAGTGCCGGCGACGACCCGGGTGTCGCTCTACCTCTACAACACGACCGAGGAGATCGACGCCCTGGTGGCCGCGCTCGAGAAGGTGCGGGGGGTGTTCGGCTGATGGACATCGATCAGCTGTACCAGGACATCATCCTGGATCACTACCGTCAGCCGCGGGGGCGCGGGCTGCGGGAGCCGTACGACGTGCAGGTCCGCCACGTGAACCCGACCTGTGGGGACGAGGTGGACCTGCGGGTGCGCGTCGTGGACGGAAAGATCACCGATATTTCCTACGAGGGAATGGGCTGTTCGATCAGCCAGGCGTCGACGAGCGTCGCGCACGAGCTGCTCACCGGCCGTACGGTCACCGAGGCGCTCTCCACCGTGGAGCGGTTCCAGGAGATGGTGGGTTCGCGGGGCCAGGTCCAACCCGACGAGTCCGTGCTCGAGGACGCGGTCGCGTTCGCGGGCGTGGCGAAGTACCCGGCCCGGGTGAAGTGCGCCCTGCTGGGGTGGATGGCGTTCAAGGACGCGGTCGTACAGGCGCAGGCATTGGTCGGAGGCAACGATGAGTGAGACAACCGAGTCGACCGAGGTCGCTCCCGCGGCCGAGTCCGCTGAGGCTCCGCCCTCGGCCAAGAAGGCGTCGCTGGAGGACATCGAGGAGGCGATGAAGGACGTCGTCGACCCCGAGCTCGGCATCAACGTCGTCGACCTCGGCCTGGTCTACGGCATCCACGTCGACGACAACAACGTGGCGACGCTCGACATGACGCTCACCTCGGCCGCCTGCCCGCTCACCGACGTCATCGAGGACCAGACCCGAGCGGCGCTGTGCAGCGGTCCGGGCGGTGGACTGGTGGCTGACTTCCACATCAACTGGGTGTGGATGCCGCCGTGGGGCCCGGACAAGATCACCGACGCCGGCCGTGAGCAGCTGCGCGCGCTCGGCTTCAACGTCTGACGGTCCAGCGTCGCGTACGCTTCGACGGCGGGCCCTACGATGCCCGGCATGGCTCGGTGGAGGCGCCCGTACCGCGCGCGTGATCGGCTGATCGCGCAGGCGTTCGCCGTGGTGGCGTCGGTGCTGTGGCTCGGGACGGTGCTGTACTACACCGTGGTGCGGCCGGCCACCTCGGCCTGGTGGTTGCCGCCGCTGGCCATCGGCAGCCTGATCGCCGCGATCGTGATCCAGCTTCGCGTGAATGCGCAGGGCGTGGCGGTGGGCGAGCCTGGTATCCGGGTGCGGACCGCCTGGCGTACGCGCATCGTTCCGTGGTCGGACGTGCGGCAGGTTCTGGTCGTCGACGATCCGCGGTACCGCAACCGGGCGCTGGTCATCGACACGCACGGCGGCGAACGGATACCGACGCCGATCTTCCGGGACGCCGACCGGCCGTTCCGGTCGGGCGGTCCACTCGGGTATGTGGGCCTGTTCGGCAGCGATCTCGATGCTCTCGCCCAGACGCTCAACGAAACGGCCCGCGAGCACAACAAAGGTCATGATCGGCCACCCACGCTGATGTCAGGAGGGACGCCTTCCTGACATCGCGCCGGATATCGCGCGTTACGGGAGGTCTGCCGGCCGGCCGGTGGTCCCCAAGGCTCGTCCTCGGGCAATAGGCTCGGGGCGTGACCCAGTGGAGCCGTCCCTACCAGCACATACCCCTGCCGCTGGCGTTCGTACGCGCCCTGTTCGTGTCGACCGTCCTGATGTCTCCGCTGGTCTACGTCGCCAGTCGGGTGACCGACGAGACCTCGTGGGTGTACCTGATCCCCTTGGTGGCCGTCGTCGCGGTGCTGCAGGTGCTCGTCTGGCGTCACCTGTTCGTGGGCCTCGAGGTCGGCGACCAGGGCATCCGGCTGCGCTCGATGTGGCGCCAGACCATCGTGCCCTGGGCCGCCGTCCAGCGCGTGCTGGTCGTCGAGGACCCCCAGTACCGCAACTGGGTACTCACGATCGTCACCCGGGACGGCACGAGGGTCGCCACCCCCATCTGCCAGCGGACCTTCCGAATCGCGCGACCCCCGGGCCCGCTCGGCTGCGTGATGCTGCCCGCCGCCGAACTGGAGGCGCTCGGCCACGCCTTGGACGCCATGGCGGTGGCGAGGAACCGGCAGCTTCGGGTCTAGTCGAGACGGGCCTCGCCCCGGGCGAGCCGCCCAGAAAGTGACTTTCTGGGCAGGCGGGTGGGGTTGAGGTGCCCAGGAAGTGACTTTCTGGCCGGCGGGCGGCCCGCGCTCAGGTCACGGTCATGACGGCGAGAATCACGATGACGATGCTCGACGTGACAGCAGTGGCCAGGCGACCGCGCGGTCCGGCGAGCACCCGCCCCACCAGCGACCCGCCGCCGGCGAGCAGCAGCTGCCAGCTCGCCGAGGCCACGAAGGCCGCTACCACGAACACCGCCTCGGCGACGGGCGACAGCGGCGTGGTCGCCTGCCGACCGAGCACCAACGCTCCGAAGTAGACGATCGTGGCCGGGTTCAGCAGGGTCAGCCCGAGCAGGCCGAGGAAGGCCCGCCGGGGCGTGTCCAGGCCGGCCCGGCTGCGCTCCGCCACGGGGGATCGGTGCTGGCGTACGGCGGTGAGGGCCGTACGGCCGGCGAGCGCAACGAGCACCGCGGCCGCGACCCACCGCAGCGGTGTGCCAATGGGCTTGACCACGCGGGCGATCGCCGCCCCGCCGAGCACCGCGGCGGCCGCGTAGATGCCGTCGGCGGTGGCGGCGCCGAGCGCAGCGCCGATCCCGACCCGCAGCGACGTGCGGGCGGTGAGACTGATGATGAGCGCGGCGATGGCGCCGACCGGGACGGCCACGCCGTACCCGGCGAGCAGTCCCGCGACGAGCGCGTCGATCATGACGGTCGCGCGGCGAGATCGACCCCGGGGCCGGAACGCTGTCGCACCGCGCCGATCGCCGGGGCGGTCGGGGGCACAGCGTACGGTCGAGCGTCGATCATGCCGGCGATTATGGGCAAACACCCGCCGGGCCGCGAGGCTATTTCCGGCCCGTTACCGGCGATAACTCTGGTGCTCGCCTTCGCTCGCACGGGCCTCGGGCCCTTGATGCGTGGCCTTCCGCGACACTTGCGGAGCGGAAGCAGGGTTACCGCCTTCCTCGCTCGGTCGCTGGCGCTCCCTCGCGCGTCAGTCCAGATCCACGCGGCCCGAGGTTAGGTGGCGGGTCGCCTCCCGGATCGACAGAGGCGAGAGCACTGTACGATGACTATCCACAAAGGACCGTACCGCCTCGGGGTCGGTGCGCGCGTACTGTCGCAGCGCCCAGCCGATCGCCTTGCGGACGAAGAAGTCACGGTGGCCGGCCTGCCGGGCGCAGTACCGGAACAAGCGGGCGACGTCGGTGCGCTGCTTGTACTGCAGCTGGTGCAGGATCGCCGTTCGGACGAGCCACATGTTCTCGTCCTCGACCCAGGCGTCCATGGTGGACACCAGGCTGGGGTGGGCGGCCACGAGCGGCCCGACCGTGTGCGCGGCCAGGGTGTCCACAGTGTCCCACCACGACTTCGTGGTGATCAGCTCGCGGACCGTCGTCAGCAACGCCGGGGAACCGACCGTGACGTGCCGGCGCAGGTAGGCGCATGCGAAGTACTGGTACTCGCGCTCCGGCCGCGCCCAGCACGCGCGGGCCACCGCGACGAGGTCGGCTTCGGTCGGCGTCGCCAGCCCGGCGAGCACCGCCCGGTTGAGCGTGGTCATCTGCGGGGTCGTCAGGCCGACGAACGGGAACTGGTTGCGCATGTACGCGGCCGCGCCCGCGGCCCGGCCCGGGTCGGCCGCCGGCGGGTAGATCTCGTCGAGTCGGGCCAGGATGACGTCGGCGAGCGCGGTCATGACGCCTGGATAGTAACGAGACTCTCCCGTGCGGCAGACTCGCGCCATGGCGGGTGGGAATGTGCGGCCGGCGGCCGGCGGGGGGCGCTGGGTGGACGTCGATCCCGAGCGCCTGCCGGCCTGGCTCAACCGGTTCGCGGTCAACCACGGCGGCTACCGCGTAGCTGGCGTCGACGAGGCGGTGCGGATCGAGGCGGGGGACGGGACGACGCTCGGGCTGTGGCCGCCGCCGGGGGCGGCCGTGCACGCCGACCTTGAGGAGTTCATAGGTGAGGCTCAGCGGCCGCGCCGTATCGGGCTGCTGCTGGCCCGGCAGGGGTCGGTCGCGGTGGGCATCGCCGAGGGTCTCCACCTCATCGAGTCCAAAGTGGACACGTACTACGTGCAGTCGCGCACGGCGGCCGGTGGCTGGTCGCAGCAGCGCTACGCCCGCCGGCGGGTCAACCAGGCCCGGGCCGCCGCCGAGAGCGCGGCCGACCAGGCCGTACGTGTCCTTCTGCCCACCGTCGACCGACCGGTCGACCCCCACCGCACGGCCGACCGGCCGGCCGACTCTCACAACACGGTCAACCACCTGGCCGCGGTCGTGACGGGCGGTGACCGGCGTACGGTCGAGGCGATCCTCGCCGACCCGCGACTCGCCCCGTTCCGGCCCCTGGTGGCCGACCGGTTCCTGGCCGTGGGCGAACCGCGGCGCCGCACCCTGGAGGAAGCGGCCCGGCTCGCCCGCCAGGTCCGCATCCTGGTCCGCGATCCCCAGCCTGGTCGTGATGCCCGGCCCGGTTCCTGATCATCGATTTGGTTCGTGATCATTCAGCGGAATTCAGTGGCGGGGTCGGGTAGGCTGGCGCCGTGCTCGTGCGCTGCCAAGTCTGACCGGCTCCGCACCGACCGCTGACCGCGTGCCCCTGCTCCGCCTCGAGGAGCCGCCGCGGTGGAGGCGGCCGGTGCTCACGCATGTCCTCCTACCGGTCCTGACACTGCGAGAGCGAGATTCCCATGATCACAGCCACCGGCTTGGAGCTGCGTGCGGGCGCCCGCATTCTGCTCGCCGAGGCGGACCTGCGCGTGCAGCCCGGCGACCGGATCGGTCTGGTCGGGCGCAACGGCGCGGGCAAGACCACCACGCTCAAGGTGCTCGCCGGCGAGGGCCAGCCGCACGCCGGCAAGGTCGAGCGCCGGGGCTCGGTGGGCTACCTGCCCCAGGATCCCCGCACCGGGGACCTGACGATCACGGCCCGGGATCGGGTGCTGTCTGCCCGGGGCCTGGACACCCTGCTGGCCCAGATGCACGCCCTGCAGGAGCAGCTGGCGACCCGGCCGACCGACGCCGCCGTTCGGCGCTACGGCGAGTTGGAGGACCGGTTCGCCGCACTGGGCGGGTACGCCGCCGAGTCGGAGGCGGCGCGCATCTGCGCCAACCTGGGCCTGCCCGACCGGGTGCTGAGCCAGCCGATCGGCACCCTCTCCGGCGGTCAGCGCCGCCGCGTCGAGCTCGCCCGCATCCTGTTCGCCGACTCCGGTGAGTCGGGCGGGGGTGTGCTGCTGCTCGACGAACCGACCAACCACCTGGACGCCGACTCGATCACCTGGCTGCGCGGGTTCCTGGCCAACCACAAGAGCGGCCTCGTGGTGATCTCCCACGACGCCTCGCTGCTCGAGGCGGTGGTCAACAAGGTCTGGTACCTGGACGCCAACCGGGCCCGCGTGGACATCTACAACGTGGGCTGGCGGGCGTACCTGGAGCAGCGGGAGGCCGACGAGCGGCGGCGGCGCCGGGAGCGGGTCAACGCCGAGCGGAAGGCCAGCGCCCTGCTGGCCCAGGCGGACAAGATGCGGGCCAAGGCGACCAAGGCCACCGCCGCCCAGAACATGGCCCGGCGGGCCGAGCGCCTGCTGGCCGGCCTGGAGGAGGAGCGCGTCGCCGACCGGGTGGCCAAGGTACGTTTCCCCGCGCCGGCGCCGTGCGGCCGGACGCCCCTGGTGGCCACGGGGCTGTCCAAGTCGTACGGATCTCTCGAAATCTTTACAGATGTAAATGTTGCGGTGGATCGCGGATCGCGGGTCGCGGTCCTCGGCCTCAACGGCGCGGGCAAGACGACGCTGCTGCGCATCCTGGCCGGTCTGCTGGAGCCCGACACCGGTGAGGTCCAGCCGGGTCACGGGCTGCGCCTGGGGTACTACGCCCAGGAGCACGAGACCCTCGACGTGGACCGTACGGTCCTGGAGAACATGCGCAGCGCCGCGTCGGCCGCCGCCGGCCCAGGCGGGTCGGCGCTCACCGACACCGAGCTGCGTCGCATTCTCGGGGCGTTCCTGTTCACCGGCGACGACGTGGACAAGCCGGCCGGGGTGCTCTCCGGCGGCGAGAAGACCCGGTTGGCCCTGGCCACCCTGGTCTGCTCCGGAGCGAACGTGCTGCTGCTCGACGAGCCGACCAACAACCTCGATCCGGCCAGCCGGGAGCAGGTGCTGGACGCCATCGCCCGCTACCCGGGGGCGATCGTGCTGGTGACCCACGATCCCGGCGCCGTCCAGGCCCTCAAGCCCGACCGGGCGATCCTGCTGCCCGACGGCGTCGAGGACGCCTGGAGCGACGACCTGCTGGATCTCGTCGAGCTCGCCTGAACGACGCCGATCTCCGCGCTCGCGCGGATCTCCGCGCTCGCCGGCGACGCGGGCCTCATCTCGCCGGAGCGACCGGTCCGCGGCAGCCCGGTGCGATCGCCTCCGTGGCCGCCGTGTGGTTCAATCCGCGCAAGGGTTTGCGCCTGGGGAGGGGCATGAATCGACGAGGCCTGCGTCGACGCCTGGGCCGGCTGGTCGCCGTGTCCGTGGCCGTGTTGGCGCTCCCCCTGGCGTTCCTGCTGGTGGCGCTCAACGCCGTCGCCGAGGCACGGCAGCCGATGGCCGACCCGATCGTGTGCGAACCCCCGGAGGAGTGCGAATCGGCCGAGCCGAGCAGCGAGCCGACGGGCGGTACCGAGCCCAGCGAGGCGCCGCCCACGGCCGATCCGACCGAGGAGCAGACTCAG
>JADGGF010000615.1 GCA_019690055.1 Micromonosporaceae bacterium | reverse complement strand
TTGTTATTTTTTAAACCCCCCCGGGGCCGGGGGGGGGGGGGGGGGCCCCGCCGGCCCCCCCCCCACGACTTGTTGGTCGTCCGAGCGACGAAGGTCCGCTGCAACCGTCCATTGCGGACGCGACCAGGTACCTCCACGCCCGACAGCGGCAGGCCGACCTCGACCAGCGTCGTCTCGCCGGGCAGGTTCAGGTCGCTGAGCAGGATCCGCTCCTCCTCGGCGGACGTCGTGTGCTGGGTACGGCGCACGCCCGCCACATCGGGCATCCTAGCGTCGCCGGCATGACCACTCTCGACGAACGGCTCGCCCTCCAACAGCCCCTCAACACCGGCTTCGGATCGACCAGCATGACGAGTGATGTCCTGGACGGGATCACTCTGCGCGGCACGACTGCGGTTGTGACGGGCGGATACTCCGGCCTCGGCCTGGCCACCACGCGCGCGCTCGCGGGGGCCGGCGCTCGGGTGATCGTGCCGGCCCGGCGGCCACAGGTCGCGTGGGAAGCGCTCCGTGGAATCGACGGCGTAGAGATCGTAGATATGGACCTGGCCGACGTCGGCAGCCTACGGCGCGGCGCCGACGAGATTGTCCAGACCACCACTACTATCGATGTGATCGTGGCCAGCGCGGCCGTGATGGCGTGCCCGGAACAGCGGGTCGGCGCCGGGTGGGAGCTGCAGTTCGCGACCAACCATCTTGGACACTTCGCGCTGGTCAACCTGCTCGTTCCCGCACTCAACCCAGCCGGCGCCCGCGTGGTCGTCGTCTCCTCCGGCGCCCACCGGATCACCGGCATCCGGTGGGAGGACATCCACTTCACCAAGCAGCCGTACGACCGGTGGCAGGCCTACGGGCAGTCCAAGACCGCCAACGTCCTGTTCGCCACGCACCTGGCCGAGCTCGGCCGGGAGCGGGGAATCCTCGCCTTCTCGCTCGACCCCGGGCTCATCATCACTCCCTTGCAGCGGCACGTTCCGCGCGCGGAGCAGATCGAGCTCGGGTGGATCGACGCACAGGGACGGCCCGGACCCGGCTTCCGGACACCGGACCAGGGCGCGGCGACGATCGTCTGGGCCGCGACCTCGCCGCAGCTGGCCGACCGCAGCGGCGTGTACTGCCGCGACTGTGACATCGCGCCGGCCGCCGCGTCCGGCGCCACCGACGCCGGGGTCGCGTCCTGGGCCATCGACCCGGACGAGGCGCGCCGGCTCTGGGAGTACTCGGCGCGCGTCACCGAACTCCCGGCGAGCGAGCGGGTCTGACTGAATCGCGCAGGGCTAGCTGAGGGCTTCGACGATCGCCACCGTCCATGCGGCGGCAAACGCAACGCCGGGGCCATAGTAGCCAGAAGTGATCTCCCCATTCCTGCCGCTGAGCATGCGACCAACGATCAGCCCTGCCGAAAACAGCACGATGAGGAGCACGAGCGGGGACCATAGGACGAATTGGTGGCCCACCATGGCACAGCCACCACCATCACCTCATGCCAGGGTCGGTACTGATGATCAGCGAATGACCTGGCTGGTCCGGGACACGGCGGTCTTGAGCAGCTCAGGCAGGTGCTCGCGTGCGTCGGGACGGTCGATGAGGCCCATCACGACCATGGTGCCGTCCGGAAGGCGAGCAAACGCCCGGTCGCCGTCGACCCAGGCCTCCGCGCCCACACCGGGAACCGGCCGGGTTGACCCCGTCCGTTGCGCCCCCGCCAGGAACCGGGCCAGGCGGAGCAAGCGGCTGTTGATGACCTGGAGCGTGAGCACCGGCTTGCCGTCCGGGCCGCCGAAGGCGGCCAGAGCCGCCGCCCCGGGCGCCGCGACGACCGTGACCGGAACGCCCACCGCGCGGCTCACCTCCTCGACAGTGAGCAGGCTGGTGGCGGCATTGCGGCCGGCTTCTGCGCTGCCCAGAGCCGCGGGGCTGCCGGTCTGGGCGGGGCTGTCCTCCTGGGCGGGCGCGGCCGCCTCCCGGTCCCCCACGCGGTCCCAGGCCCCGGACTGGTCGACCGTCACGGTGCTGACCCGTCGGGACCACCGCCGAGCGGTTATGGTCACCGTGTCCCCGGCGGCGCAGCGCCCGAACAGCTGGGGCGGCAACCCCCAAGCGGTGGTGCGGTCACTCGTGCCGTCGTCGACGGCCAGGTGGTACAGCACGGGCTGAGGCGGCGAGTCCTCCCCGCCTGACTTGGTCTTCGCCAACTCCACCCAGAGCACTTGGCCGGTGACCGTCACCGGGGTGGCCAGATCGAGGGCGGTTCGGATGATTGCGTAGCCGCCGCCGACGAGCAGGGCCACGCCCAGGCCGAAGCCGACCAGCGCGACCGGGTCGGTGGCGCGGTCCAGCGCATCCGGCAGGCTCGACGCCACGTCGCCGACGAACGAGCGCCACCAGCTGACCAGCAGGTAGCCCGCGATGAGGGCGAGCGCGGCCCGGAACAGCAGCGCCGGAGCAGTCTGCCCGTAATGCGGCCAGAAGCGCGGATAACGTACCCGCACCCGACGCCACATACCGCCGTACGAGGACCACGGCCGCCGCCGGTCGCCCAGGCCGAGGTCGATGACCGCGCTGGCCGTCCGGGTGGTGCCGAGCGCCGCTCCGTAGGGGAGGTAGCGATCCCACACCGCGACCGTCGCCGGCGGCAGGTCGGCGAAGGCCTCGTGGCCGCGCAGCCAGTCCCGTACG
>JADGGF010000614.1 GCA_019690055.1 Micromonosporaceae bacterium | reverse complement strand
TTCCAGCACGGAAGGCACTTCCGCGTTCACGACCCGCCCATCACGTTCAAGCTACTGAAGGGCCGAGGCTAGCGCCCGGAAATTTGGTTGGGGCCCAGAAATTTGGTTGGGGCCCGGAAATGAGGTTGGGGCCGGACGCACCCCTCACACGTCCGGCCCCTGCACGATGCCCCGCCGCCACCCCTCGACCGACAGGGCATCGGCCGCTTGCGAGCTGCAAGCTCTGCGGTGTTCCTCATGTCGGTCCGTCGTGGCACCGACATCAGGCACAACGACAGCCTTCCTGGCCGGTTACGCCCGGCCTCGGGCAATACCGCCGATTCGCCCGGATGGTGGACGCCGCGGACCGGGCATCATCCTGTGGAGTTCGGCACACGGCGCGCCCGGGTGCGGACCGTCGCCAAGCGGCTCGTTAGGCTGCGCTCAACAAGCCGCGAGCAAAGAGGTCATTGGTGGATCTGTACGAATACCAGGGGCGTGAGTTGTTCGCCCGGCACGGGTTGCCGGTCCTGGGCGGCGGCGTGGCGCAGACGCCCGAGGAGGCGGCGGCGATCGCCGAACGAGTCGGCCGCCAGGTCGTCGTCAAGGCACAGGTGAAGGTCGGCGGACGGGGCAAGGCCGGCGGCGTGAAGCTCGCCGACACCGTCGAGGAGGCGCGGGCCCGGGCGGCCGACATCCTCGGCATGGACATCAAGGGCCACATCGTGCACAAGGTGATGGTCACCGAGGCGGCGGACATCGCCGAGGAGTACTACTTCTCCTACCTGCTCGATCGGGCCAACCGGACCTTCCTGTGCATCGCCAGCGTCGCCGGCGGCATGGAGATCGAGCAGGTCGCGCACGACACGCCGGAGAAGGTCATCAAGACCCCGGTCGACGCCTCGAAGGGCGTGGATGAGGCTCTCGCCCGGGAGATCGTCACCAAGGCCGGCTTCCCGGCGGAGGTGACCGACCAGGTCGTCGACATCGCGGTGAAGCTGTGGCGGGCGTTCGTGGCCGAGGACGCCACGCTGGTCGAGGTGAACCCGCTCGCCCGTACGCCCGACGGGCGGGTGCTGTGCCTGGACGCCAAGGTCACGCTGGACGACAACGCGTCATTCCGCCACCCCGACCACGAGGCGTGGGAGGACAAGTCGGCGGTCGATCCCCTGGAGCAGGCGGCGAAGCAGAAGGACCTCAACTACGTCAAGCTCGACGGTGAGGTCGGCATCATCGGCAACGGGGCCGGCCTGGTCATGTCCACACTGGACGTCGTGGCGTACGCCGGCGAGGAGTTCGGCGGGGTGAAGCCGGCGAACTTCCTGGACATCGGCGGCGGCGCCTCGGCCGAGGTGATGGCCAACGGCCTGGAGATCGTGCTCTCCGACCCGTCGGTGCGCAGCGTCTTCGTCAACGTCTTCGGCGGCATCACCGCCTGCGACGCGGTCGCCAACGGGATTCTGGCCGCGTTCGACCTGCTCGCCTCCCGCGGGGAGACGGTCACCAAGCCGCTGGTCGTGCGACTGGACGGCAACAACGCCGAGGAGGGGCGGCGAATCCTCGACTCGGCGGCCAACCCGCTGGTGCAGCGGGTGGACACCATGGACGGTGCCGCGCGTCGCGCGGCTGAGCTCGCAGCGGCGGGGATCTGAATATGGCAATCTGGTTGACCAAGGACTCTCGGGTCATCGTGCAGGGGATGACCGGTTCCGAGGGCTCCAAGCACACCCGGCGGATGCTGCGCGCGGGTACGACCATTGTCGGCGGCGTCACCCCCGGCAAGGGCGGGCAGAGCGTGGACTTCGACGGGCAGGCGGTGCCCGTCTTCAACACCGTCGCCGAGGCGATGGCCGCCACCGGTGCCGACGTGACCGTCATCTTCGTGCCGCCGCGGTTCGCCAAGGCCGCGATGATCGAGGCGATCGACGCGGCGATCCCGCTGGCCATCGTGATCACCGAGGGCATCCCGGTCCACGACACGGCCGCCGCGTGGGCGCACAACCTCGCCCAGGGCAACCGGACCCGCATCGTCGGGCCAAACTGCCCGGGTGTGGCGAGCCCGGGCCAGTCCAACGCCGGCATCATCCCGGCCGACATCACCGGCCCCGGCCGGATCGGGCTGGTGTCCAAGTCCGGCACGCTGACGTACCAGATGATGTACGAGCTGCGCGACATCGGCTTCTCCACCTGCGTCGGCATCGGCGGGGACCCGGTCATCGGGACCACCCACATCGATGCCCTCGCCGCCTTCCAGGCCGACCCGGACACCGATGCGATCGTGATGATCGGCGAGATCGGCGGTGACGCGGAGGAGCGGGCGGCCGAGTTCATCAAGGCGAACGTGACCAAGCCCGTTGTCGGCTACATCGCGGGCTTCACCGCGCCGCCCGGCAAGACGATGGGGCATGCCGGTGCGATCATCTCCGGCTCCTCCGGCACGGCGGAGGCGAAGAAGGTCGCGCTCGAGGCGGCCGGCGTCAAGGTGGGCAAGACACCGAGCGAGACGGCGCGCATCATGCGCGCCATCATGAAGGGTTAGTCTGCCTCGCTCTGCCCGATGGCCCTCGCTGGCGTTCGGGCGGGCCTCGGGCCGACCGGACTTGCGTGCGACACACCGCTGATGGCAGCGGGGTGTCGGGTGGTGGGTTTGGCACAGTGAGGGGCGATGGTCGCGTCGACGGATGCCGCCCCGCGCACCGG
>JADGGF010000613.1 GCA_019690055.1 Micromonosporaceae bacterium | reverse complement strand
ACCAGGAGCCGGACGGGTCGTGGTTCGGCCGGTGGGGCGCCAACCACATCTACGGCACGGGCGCCGTGGTGCCCGCCCTGGTCGCCGCCGGCCTGGACCGCGACGCGCCGCCGATCCGCCGCGCCATCGAGTGGCTGCGCCGGCACCAGAACGACGACGGTGGCTGGGGCGAGGACATGCGCTCCTATGTGGACCCCGAGTGGATCGGCCGGGGCGACTCGACCCCGTCCCAGACCGCCTGGGCGCTGCTGGCCCTGCACGCCGCCGGGGTGCATGACGAGACGGCCCAGCGCGGCCTGGCCTACCTCGTGCGGACCCAACGCCCCGACGGTGGCTGGGAAGAGGAAAAGTACACCGGCACCGGCTTCCCGGGCGACTTCTACATCGCGTACGAGCTCTACCGTCTGGTCTTCCCGATCATGGCGCTCGGCCGGTACGCACACTCCACTGTGGAGACAGCGTGACTGGGGAGACAACGTGACTGGGGAGACAACGTGAGCGGTGCCGTCATCGCCGCGCCGTTGCGGGTCGAGTGGGTGGCGGTGCGCCGCGCCCGGACGCCGGTCGTCTGCACCGGCATGGGGCCGCGCCGGTCCCGACGCTCGGCCCGCCGGCTCGGCGACGCGGCCGTGCTCGTCGCCGGGGTGGCGGGCGGTCTCGCCCCCGAGCTGGCGGTCGGCGACCTGGTGGTGGCGAGCGAGGTCCGGGCGCCGGACGGCTCGGTGCGCGGGTGTGTGGGCGGCGCCGACCTGGCGGCCCGACTGCGCGACGCCGGGCTGTGCGTCCACTATGGACCGATTCTGTCCTGGCCGCACGTGGTGGAGGGTGCCGAGCGCCACCGACTCGCCGCGACCGGCGCCCTCGCGGTCGACATGGAGTCGGCCTGGCTGGCCCCGCCCGATGAGGTGCCGTTCGCGGTCGTCCGGGCGGTGTCGGACACCGCGGCGTCCCCGCTGCGGCGCCCCGGCATCGTGGTCGCCGGCCTGACGGCCCTGCGGGCGCTGCGCCGCGCGGTGCCGGCCCTCGACGCCTGGGCAACGACAATGCCTGATGTCAGGAAGGACGCCTTGTTGACGGTAACTGCCCAGGAAGGCGTCCTTCCTGACCCTGAAACGGAGGTGAGCTGACCGTGGCGATGCCACTGCGCCAGAGCATTCGTTTGGCGACATACCTGCTCAAGCAGAAGCTGCGACGCCGGGAGAAGTACCCGGTCCTGGTCGAGCTCGAGCCGCTCTTCGCCTGCAACCTCAAGTGCGCCGGCTGCGGGAAGATCGCCCAGCCGGCGAGCCTGCTCAAGCAACGCATGCCGGTGGCCCAGGCCATCGCCGCGGTCGAGGAGAGCGGCGCGCCCATGGTCTCCATCGCCGGCGGGGAGCCGCTGATGCACCCCGAGATCGACGAGATCGTCCGGCAGCTGCTGGCCCGGCGCAAGATCGTGTTCCTGTGCACGAATGCCCTGCTGCTGCCGAAGCACCTGCACAAGTTCACGCCCCACCGCAACTTCGCCTGGATGGTGCACATCGACGGCCTGCGCGAGCGCCACGACGCGTCGGTGCGCAAGGTCGGCGGCTTCGACGCCGCGGTCGAGGCGATCCGGCAGGCGAAGGCGGCCGGGTTCCGGGTGATGACCAACACGACGTTCTTCAATACCGACACACCGGAGGACGTGCGGGCCGTCCTCGACTACCTCAACGACGAGTTGAAGGTCGACCTCATGCAGATCTCCCCGGCGTACGCGTACGGGAAGGCGCCCGACCAGGAGCACTGGCTCGGGGTGGGCCAGACGCGGGCGCTGTTCGCCAAGGCGTTCGCCGACGGTCGGCGGCGGAAGTGGCGGCTCAACCACTCGCCGGTCTTCCTCGACTTCCTCGAGGGCAAGCGCGAGCTGGCCTGCACCCCGTGGGGCATCCCGTCGTACTCGCTGCTGGGCTGGCAGCGACCGTGCTACCTGCTCGACGACAGCTACGCGAGCTCCTACCAGGAGCTCATCGAGACCACTGACTGGTCGGCCTTCGGCCGCGGCAAGGACCCGCGCTGCGCCAACTGCATGGCTCACTGCGGCTACGAGCCGACTGCGGTCATCGCCACCCTGGGGTCGCTGCGGGAGACGCTGCGGGCGGCGGTCGGTAGCTGACGCCGAGCCGCGGGCGGTCGCGACCGTACGATCGGGGCGTGACCGTCCTGCCGTCGCGGTGGCTGGACCGCGCCCTCGCGGTGGTCAGCGGCGCCGTGATGGTGTTCTTTGCGCTGGCGTACGTGACCCAGCCGCCGGTGCCCGACGACAGCGCCGCCGGCCTGACGCTGGTCGGTGTGGTCGTGGCGCACGCCGTGCTGGCGGTGCGCAGCACCCATCCCCGCATCGCGGTGGTGGTCGCCGCCCTCGGCGGGGCCACGGCGGCCGCGGCCGGCTTCGCGGCACCGGTCGTGGCCCTGCCCTTCGCCCTGTACTCGTTGGTGGTGACAGCAGTTGATGTGTGGTGGCCGCTGGGGCTGACCGCCGGGGCGGTGGGACTGCTCACCGTCGCCCGTCTCGTCGGCACCCGGAGTGACGTCGGCGGCAACCTCGCGGTGCGCGACGCCGCGATCGTGCTGGCCGCGGTGGCGGTCGGGGCCTGGGCGCGGGCCCACCGGCGGGCCGGACGCCAGGCCGTCGAGCTCGAGGCGGCCGTCCGCATCGCCGAACAGCGC
>JADGGF010000612.1 GCA_019690055.1 Micromonosporaceae bacterium | reverse complement strand
TCGACACCCGCATCCCCGGTGACCCCCGCCAGCTCACCTACACCCTCAAACCATGATCAACTTAAACAAACCACGCAGCCCCGTTTCCGGAGGTCTGAGTCTGAGGCTAGAAGTGTGTTCGTCAGTCGTCAAATTCGTATCGCAAGTTTGGTGCGAGTCCCAAAACAATTCTCCCCTGATCGTACCACGTCTTAGCTCCTGGCGAATAGTAGTGTCCGGCACTTATGGATGAAGCGCCCGTAGCGACATTAACTACACGACACCCTCGACGAAACGCAGCCGACAATTCTCGACGAACAACTCCCCACTTCCTGAGTAGTTGGGGGTCGTCGGACGATGCCTGAATCATCGACTCGCCGAGCCCTTCGGTGCCTTCCTTGCCCACCAGCAAGGTTATGCATGATGGATTACTCGCAAGAATGCCCAATGGCGTTGATTCGGTCCCCATATTTACCGGACTTATGCTCATTATGAGCCTGTTCGCCTCGTCCGGAATGGCAAACTCGGTCAGCATCTCCGTATCGAGGCGTTCGGCTCTATATGGAGGTCCGAAGTACTCGACGGCTAGCCACAGTCCCAGCTGGGCAACCCAGCGTGCAACCAGCTCCGAGACCTCAGAGCGGGTTGCGTGGAACTGAATGCTTCGCGTCGGCATCCCGTCCTCAATTGTACGGTACGAAGTACATGGGGATTCCCGCACCTTCTAGGTCCCAGAGCGCCAATGCCTCGCGTTTTACTGGAGCACCGTTACGCTTCTGGCGCCCGACATTGATGCCGTAGATAGAGCCATCTGGTCGCTGAACGAGAATGTCCGGGCGTCGACTCGACTTGAAACCTCCTGGTGTTGGAATTACTGCCTCCCGAAGACCCGGCACTTGGCCACCAGCGATAATCTTACCATCGGTTATCTTGGCGGCGATCTCTTGGACCTTCAGATTGTGGCTCTACGCCACGAACGTGGGTCGGCGCCTCCTGATCCGAGGTGGCAATAGGGTAGGCCAGTCGATTCCGCAGTGCAGGAGCAGCCGGAGTCGGTAGTGGTCGAAGCGTCGGTAGCCGTGGCCGATGCGGCGGATCTTCTCGATGAGTAGGTTGATGGCTTCGGTGGGGCCGTTGCTGGCTCGTTGGGTGTCGAAGTAGGCGAGGAATTCCTTGCGCCACATGGCGAGGGTGCGGCCGAGCCGGGCGACTTCGGGTACCGGGCAGTCGAGAAAGTCGTCGATGAGTTTGGTGGCGTGGGCTCGGCCTGAGGCCGGGTCGGTCTTGGCGTAGGCCAGGCACAGTTGCTGGGCGGCCCACCAGGCCACGGTGACCTCACCGGTGGGGTCACCGGCGGCCAGGGCGGTGTCGAGGCGGGCGATCGCGCCAGGGCTGAGCCGGTCGGCACGTCGGCGCAGCAGGCGCCGGACCTCGTACAGCGGGTCACCTTTGTGGCCGCGCCGGTGCAGGGTGTCCTGCTGCACCCGGCGACGGACCTCGTCGACGACTTTCATGCCGAGGGCGGTGACGTGAAACGCGTCCAGCACATGGGTTGCGTCGGGCAGATGCTCGCGCAACGCGTTGAGATAGCCGCGAAACGGGTCCAGCGCAGCAACGGTGACCTGCTCGCGCCACTGCTCGGGCTGCTGCGCCAGCCAGTCCCCGTAGACGCCGCCGGATCGGCCGGGCACGACCTCCAGCAGCCGGGCCGGTCGGCCGGGACGCAGGCCGACGACACCGGTGGCGTACTGGGTGTGGCGGACCGCGTTGGCGCGCTGCCAGGCGTGCTCATCCACCCCCAGGCCGGACACGTCGGCCAGCCGGCCGGGGTCGTCCACCAGCGGCCTGCCGACCTCGACCACGGCACGCATCACCGACCACCAGCCCACCCCCAGCGACCGGGCGACGGAGCTGACCGTCTCCCCGTCGGCGCCGACCCGGCGGGTCACCCACGCCTTGGCCCGTGCGGTCATCGACTGCCGCGGCGCCGCCAGCGGCGACCGCTCCGTCCACGTGCGCACCGCACATGCCGGGTTCGGGCAGCGCCAGATCCGCTTCCACCACACCAGCACCGTCGCCCGGCCGGCCACCGGCACATCCCGCAGCAGATGCTCCCGCCGGTCATGCACCACAGCCCGTGTGCCACATTGCCCACAGCAGATCTCGGTTGCGGTGGTCTCCACCAGCAACTCCAGCTCACCGCCGTACTCACCCGCCGCCAGAACAACGAACCCGGGCAGGTCAACGATGACTTCCGCGCAGCAACTGGTAGCGTCAGCACCCACTGGGGCCTCCAAAGATCCGTGGTTTGGTCGCTTCGGATCATGAGGCCCCAGCCCTCAATCAGCCATCACCCTCGATAGCGTGTCGCAGCTGGCCTCCCACATTCATGGCGAAGAGCCCGTTTTTTGACGGCCGCCGCAAATGTACGAACGAAGGTCTCAAGTTTAATAACCCGGCCTCCACTCCATCGATTCGACAGCATCGAGGTCGCCGGCTGCGACGAGCATCATGACGCGCAACGCCGTCTCTCGAGACACGCCATCCATGTGCCGAGGTGGGTCAGGAAGGTCGGGGTTCTCCCACACCAAAAGTCCTGATTGGAAAACAGAAACAATCCATCCCGACTCTGCGTGTGTGACGGCGACATCCGGGTGCTCGTCGTCGGGTGGGCCGTCTAGGGCGTGTCTGCTGGAGCATGTGACTGGGTCGCGGAGCCAGATTCTGATTG
>JADGGF010000611.1 GCA_019690055.1 Micromonosporaceae bacterium | reverse complement strand
GCGTGGAAGGGTAGCCGTCGGCCACACTGATGCGGTGACCCCAGCGCCCACCCTCGCCTCGCCCACCGCCCCGGTCGCGCCGGCCCCGGACCACGCCCTGCCGGGCCAGACCCGCATCCTCACCGGCGAGGCCGTGCACCTGGATATCCGGGTGGCCGGGGTGGGCTCCCGGGCGCTGGCAAAGCTGATCGATGCCGTGCTGCAGTTCATCGCCCTCTATGGGCTGACGCTCGTGGTGGCGATCGTGGGGTTCATCAGCAGGTTCGACGAAGCGCTCATGAACGCGATGCTGATCGCGACCATCATCGTGGTGCTGGTGGGCTACCCGGTGCTGATGGAGACCCTCACCCGGGGACGGACCATCGGGAAGCTGATCCTCGGGCTACGGGTCGTCCGGGACGACGGCGGCCCGGTGACGTTCCGGCAGGCGCTGGCCCGGACCCTGGTGGCGCTGGCGGTGGAGTGGCCTGGTCTGCTGATGGCCCCGCTGACCTGGCTCGTCACGATCTGGATCATGATCGCCAGCCCGCAGAGCAAGCGTCTGGGCGATCACGCGGCCGGCACCATCGTGATCCACGAGCGGACGCCGACCGCCTGGGGCTGGGTACCGGCGATGCCGCCCGGTCTGGCCGCCTGGGCGGCCACCCTGGACCTCGCCGGCCTGGACGACGACCTCGCCCTGGCGGTCCGCGCGTTCCTCGCCCGCAACCGTCGCCTGCGCGAGCCGGCCCGCAGCGCGCTGGGGGAGCGGTTGGTGCGGGAGGTCGCCGCCGTCACGAACCCTCCGCCGCCGCCCGGCACCCCCGCCTGGATGTACCTCGCCGCCGTGCACGCCGAACGGCATCGCCGCGCGATGCTGAACCTGGCGACCGTACGGTCCCGCGCGGCCATGGTCTGGCCGGAGCTGGCCTCGGCGCTTGCCCCACCGACACCCACCCCACCGGCACCCGGCCGACGCTGAGCGACGGCCGGGAACCGTTCGGGTGGCTCAGTAGCGGTAGTGGTCGGGCTTGTAGGGGCCCTCGACCGCGACGCCGAGGTACTCGGCCTGGGCCTTGGTCAGCGTGGTCAGCTTCACCCCGAGCGCGTCGAGGTGCAGCCGGGCGACCTTCTCGTCGAGGTGCTTGGGCAGCGTGTAGACGCCGATCGGGTACTGATCGTTCTTCGTAAACAGCTCGATCTGCGCGATCGTCTGGTTGGAGAACGAGTTGGACATCACGAACGACGGATGTCCGGTGGCGTTGCCGAGGTTCAGCAGCCGCCCCTCGGACAGGATGATCACCGAGTGGCCATCGTCGAATACCCACTCGTCGACCTGCGGCTTGATGTTCACCTTGCGCACGTCGGGCCGGCGGGCCAGCCCGGCCATGTCGATCTCGTTGTCGAAGTGACCGATGTTGCCCACGATCGCCTGGTGCTTCATCCGGGCCATGTGGTCCGCGGTGATCACGTTGATGCAGCCGGTGGCGGTGATGAAGATGTCGGCGGTCGCCACCACATCGTCCAATGTGGTCACCTGGTAGCCGTCCATCGCGGCTTGGAGGGCGCAGATCGGGTCGATCTCGGTGATGATGACGCGGGCTCCCTGGCCACGCAGGGACTCCGCGCAGCCCTTGCCCACGTCGCCGTAGCCGCAGACCACGGCGACCTTGCCCCCGATGAGCACGTCGGTGGCCCGGTTGATGCCGTCGATGAGGGAGTGCCGGCAGCCGTACTTGTTGTCGAACTTCGACTTGGTCACCGAGTCATTGACGTTGATCGCCGGGAACAGGAGCCGGTTCTCCTTGGCCATCTCGTAGAGGCGGTGCACCCCGGTGGTGGTCTCCTCGGTGACGCCTTTGATGCCGGCGGCGATGCGCGTCCAGCGCTGCGGGTCCTCGGCGAGCGACCGGCGCAGCAGATCGAGGATGACGGCGTACTCCCGCGATTCGTGCTCGGTGGTGCTGGGGACCGCGCCCGCCTTCTCGAACTCGACGCCCTTGTGCACAAGGAGGGTGGCGTCACCGCCGTCGTCGAGGATCATGTTCGGCCCGTCGCCGTCCGGCCAGCGCAGCGCCTGCTCGGTGCACCACCAGTACTCCTCCAGGGTCTCGCCCTTCCAGGCGTAGACCGGCACCCCGGCCGGCGCGTCAACCGTGCCGTTCGGACCGACGACCACGGCCGCGGCCGCGTGGTCCTGGGTGGAGAAGATGTTGCACGAGGCCCAGCGGACCTGCGCACCCAGCGCGACCAGCGTCTCGATCAGCACCGCGGTCTGCACGGTCATGTGCAGCGAGCCACTGATGCGGGCACCGCGCAGCGGCTGCGCGTCGGCGTACTCGCGGCGCAGCGCCATCAGTCCCGGCATCTCGTGCTCAGCGAGCTGAATCTCCTTGCGCCCGAACGGGGCCAGGGACAGGTCCGCGACCTTGTAGTCGCCCTCGGCGACGGTCTTCGGACGGGTGGGCAGCGTCGTGCTCATCGATGTACTCCTCCGGGGCCGCGCGGTGCGCTTGGATGAGACCGCAACTGCTCACGATAACGCACGGGGTGGTCGCCATCAGTGGACACTCCACTGCGGGCAACCACCCCGTGCTCCCCCCGGTTGTTGGTTCCCCCGCGCGTGACTCGGACCTGCTGAGTCGCGATGCAACGCTGCGTGAGTACAGCATTACCCTTCGTGCACCCCGCTGTCCGGCGAACGGCAGAAATTCGGGTGGCTGGGTGGGGGT
>JADGGF010000610.1 GCA_019690055.1 Micromonosporaceae bacterium | reverse complement strand
GTCGTCGCGGCGGTCGCGGGCGATCACCCGCGTGGGCACGAGCACCTTGTACACGTTGCCCGCGTCGGCGATGCGGGGCTCGTGGCACCGGTCACAGGGGGCGGTGTTGCTGGTTTCCGGGGGTTGCCGGACGAAGCCGCACGAAGGGCAGACCCGCCACTCCTGCCACAGCTCGCGGCCAGCAGCGCCGATGTGCAGGGCGGTGACTCGGTGCCGGTAGCCGCGCACGTAGTACGTGTTGCCGGGGGCAAGCTCCCGTAGAGCCTGCCGGGCAGGCCGGCTGAATTCACGCACCTCGCTGTGATACTGGGCGTCCTCGCTGCCTGGTGCGCGGTCCTGCCAGGTGAGCGTCGCCTCCAGGTCGGTGCGGTTGTCGATGAGGGCGTAGTTCGGCAGCAGTCCACATTCGACCAGCGTCGCGTGAGCCGGTGCTCGGCCGATCTGGGCGATGCGGCGCCGGACGGCCTTGGCCTCGGCCTTGAGCGTGCGACGCTCGCGGTCCACCTGTGGGTCGGTGGTGGCGACCAGCGAGGCCAACAGGCCTTCGATCTTGTCCAGCCGCTGCCGCAGCTCGTCGAGCCTTTCGTCCCACCACTCCTGGATGTCTTTGACCTTGCGCATGAGTCCGTTGAGGGCGAACTCGCGCAAGTCAGCGGCGGCGGCCGGGGTCACGGTCGAATCGAACAGGGCCAGGAAGTCCTCGGCCAGACGGCTGCCGTCCCGGGTCGCGGCGACGGCAAGCTCGAAGAGCCAGCCGGAGTAGCCGAAGAGGACGTTGGCTCGCCGCGGCAGGGGCAGCACACCGCCGAGCCGTCCGCGCGCCGCCAGGTCGAGCAGGTGGGCCACGTACTGCCGGCGCAGGAGCTCAACCGCGGACAGGTAGCAGCCCGGAGGCAGGATCTGCCCGTCGATCATGTTGCGGGGGTCGGCGAGGAAGTACCGCTCGCGCTCCCGTCCGCCGACGATGGTGACGATGAGGGCGTTGCCGGCGGCCCGCCCGGCGCGGCCGGCCCGCTGCACGTAGTTGGCCGGCCCGCTGGGCAGCGACGCCAGCAGCACCGCCGAGAGGTCGCCGATGTCGATGCCCATCTCCAGCGTCGGGGTGCTGGTCAGCACGTTGGGGTCGGTGTACCGGGTGCCTCGGCGGAAGCCCTCCTCGACGCGTTCCCGTTGGGCCCGGGACAGCAGCCCGGTGTGCTCGGCAGTGACGACGCGGAACGCTCGTCCGTCCCGGTACAGGCGACGGTAGTAGTCGTCCCGGGCTGTCTCGTCGAGGTGGGGCCGGAGGGTGCCGGGGCAGCGGTAGCGCAGGCAGGGCGCGCCATTCCAGACCGCCACACGATCGGGGTGGACCACGAACTGGGCGCCGCAGGATCCACAGTGGACGCCAGCCCGGACGGCGTGGTCGTCATCGAGCAGCGTGACACTGACGTGTCCGGGACGGAGGCCGAAGATGGTGCCTCCGGTCTCGGCGGCCCGGGATGCCAGCACGCCGGCGGTAGCCAGCTCCGGCAGCAGCTTGGCCAGGTAGCGCGCCGCGTCGTCGCGGGTGATGCCGAGGGCTCGGCTGGTCCAGTCGGCGTACCAGGTGTCGCGCCCACCTACCAGGTCGAACTCGCTGCGTGACGGCACAGTGGTGGCGAGAAAGCGTGGTGCGGCCAGCCCTCGGGGGAAGGCGGGCATGCCCTCGGGCCGGCCACCCCAGACGAGGTAGCGGCGGCCACCGCTGTTGACGTACGGCCCCAACCACGTGTGCGTGACGGCGCCCCGGCTGCGCAGCCGCTCCAGCAGGCCGCGCAGGAAGATCTCAAACCGGATTGCGTCCGGCTCGCTCGGCGCGTTGATCGCGCTGCGACGGAACGTGTCCAGGCACAGACGCGTGGCTGCGGACGGATCGTCGATGGTTACTTCGACGGCGGCTGTCCGGGTCGCCTCCAGGGTCCGCCCGGGTCGCGCTCGCAAACCGAACTCCATGACGGCGGAGAACGCTAGGCGCTCGGCGATGAGCCGCCAGGTCTCGCGGGTGCCGTTGTCCTCGCCGGCGAGCAGCGCGTCCACGCCCGGCCGGTCATGCAGGTCGGGCGGGACGACCGCGGCCAGGGCCTCTCGATCCTTGGCCGCCGCGGCGATGAGATCGGCGATGAGGTCGTGCAGGCGTACGGGCACGCCTGGCCGCAGCTGCGAGGCGAGCAGGGCCCGCAACGAGAAGGTGTAGGAGCGGGTGGCGATGAACCCGGCCCGGTGAGCGGCGTCCTGCACGGAGTCGTTGAACAGCAACGTCTTGCGCTGGTTGCCGGTCAGCTCGCCACTGGTGAACAGGTGCGTGACCACCACCGAGGCCAGCGAGGCCAGGCCCAGGCCGAGGAACCGAATGCCTTGCTCACCGCCGCAGGCGGGGCAGGTGTCGGTCCGGGCGGCCTGTTCGTCGTCGAGCCCGTTCATCAGCACCGGGATGGCGCCGCGGGCACCCTTCTCCCGGTCGTAGGGGGCCACGTGCCGGTCGAACGGGTCGAGGGTGTGCAGCCGTAGCTGCGGGTTGGCGATTTCGGCGTCGGTGGCCGGAATGAACGCCCGCACCCGTCGCTTGTCGTTGCCGACGCTGGCTCGGTAGATCCGGTCCGGGTCGTCGACGAGCTGCTCCGGGTGCTTCTCGGGCGACAACGCCGCCCAGCCGGACCGGCCGCAGTGCCGGCAGTAGATAGAGGGCAGCAGCGGTTGCC
>JADGGF010000609.1 GCA_019690055.1 Micromonosporaceae bacterium | reverse complement strand
CGACAGCGCGAGCCTCGTCGGCGCGGGCTCGCGCCGACGTCAGGACGTGCGCTGTCGGGGCGCGACCGCGGCGCCGTGCGGGACCGACGAGTCGATCGCCAGCTGCGGGAACTTCGCGTCGAAAGCCGGCCGCTCGGAACGGATGCGGGGGATCCGGTCGAAGTTGCGCAGCGGCGGCGGGCACGAGGTGGCCCACTCCAGCGAGTTGCCGTGCCCCCAGGGGTCGTCGACCTGGACGATCGGGCCCGCCTTGTACGACTTCCAGACGTTGTACAGGAACGGCAGCGTCGAGACGCCGATGATGAACGCCCCCACGGTGGAGATCGTGTTCAGCGTCGTCCAGTTGTCCGACGGCAGGTAGTCGAAGTAGCGCCGCGGCATACCCTCGGCACCCAGCCAGTGCTGGACGAGGAACGTCACGTTGAAGCCGATGATGGTCAGCCAGAAGTGCACCTTGCCCCAGCGCTCGCTGAGCATGCGGCCGGTCATCTTCGGGAACCAGAAGTAGACGCCGGCGTAGACCGCGAACACGATCGTGCCGAAGAGCACGTAGTGGAAGTGCGCCACCACGAAGTACGAGTCGGACACGTGGAAGTCCAGCGGCGGGGAGGCGAGCAGCACGCCGGAGAGACCACCGAGCAGGAACGTGACGAGGAAGCCGATGGAGAACAGCATCGGCGTCTCGAAGCTGATCGAGCCTCGCCACATCGTGCCGATCCAGTTGAAGAACTTGATGCCGGTCGGCACGGCGATGAGGAACGACAGGAACGAGAAGAACGGCAACAGCACCTGGCCGGTGGCGAACATGTGGTGCGCCCACACGCTCATCGACAGCGCCGCGATGCCCAGGGTCGCCAGAATCAGGCCCTTGTAGCCGAAGATCGGCTTGCGGCTGAAGACCGGGATGACCTCGCTGATGATGCCGAAGAACGGCAGCGCGATGATGTACACCTCGGGGTGGCCGAAGAACCAGAACAGGTGCTGGTACATCAGCGGGCCGCCGGTCGCCGAGTCGTACACGTGCGCGCCGAGGTGCCGGTCGGCCAGGACCGCCAGCAGCGCGGCGGCCAGGATCGGGAACACCATGATCACGAGCAGCGACGTGACCAGGATGTTCCAGGTAAAGATCGGCATCCGCCACATCGTCATGCCGGGCGCCCGCAGCGTGAGGACCGTGGTGATCATGTTGACCGCGCCCAGGATGGTGCCCAGACCTGAGATCACCAGGCCGACGATCCACATGTCCGCGCCCGTACCCGGCGAGTGCGTGGCGCTGGCGAGCGGCTGGTAGGCGAACCAACCGAAGTCGGCCGCCCCGTCGGGCGTCAGGAAGCCGGCGGTCGCGAGGCTCGCCCCGAACAGGTACAGCCAGTACGCGAACGCGTTCAGCCGCGGGAAGCTCACGTCCGGCGCGCCGATCTGCAGCGGCACGATGTAGTTCGCGAACGCGAACACGATCGGCGTCGCGAAGAACAGCAGCATGATCGTGCCGTGCATGGTGAACAGCTGGTTGAACTGCTCGGGCGACAGGAAGTCCTCGCCCGGCCGCGCCAGCTCGGCCCGCATGAGCAGGGCCATGAAGCCGCCGATCAGGAAGAACGCGAAGGACGTGACCATGTACAGGATCCCGATCTGCTTCGCGTCCGTCGTGCGCAGCAGGCGAGCAATCGCCGAGCCGCGGACCGCCTGCCGTACCGGGTACGGCCGAGTAACGATCGGCTTCGGAGCAAGGGTGGTCACGCAAGGCCTCCCTGGGGTTGGCGCTGGCCCATGATCTTCAGCGAGCCTCGGTCGCAGGATAGCCCCCTGAGCATGACCGTACGGCTGCGGGGTAGGGCCATCGGACCTGTGACACACCGGGCCGTGGTCCCGGAACAGACCGGACTGTGGACCCTTGACACACCGAGCTGGTCCTTGCTAGGAGGCACTGGCCGTGACGCCCGCGGTCAGGACGGACGCGCAGCCAGTCCGTGCCCGCGGTGAGCACGTGCCCGCGGTGAGCACGTGCCCGCGGTAAGAACCCGCGGTTGAAAACGTGCCCGGGTCAGTTCGTGCCCGCCGTCGCCGTGACGGAGAACGTGATCGCGCCGCTGGCCACCGCGGCCAGGGCGAGCAACGCCACGCCCCACGCGATGAGGCGTTCGCCGCCCGGCAGCCGCGCGGCCATCGCGATACCCCGCTCAACCACCGACGACCGATCCGACCGGCCAACCGACGGGTCCTCCGCCCGGCGCAGCGCGCCCGCCCAGAGCGTGGCCGCGCCCACCAGCACCAACACCACCCCGAGGATGGCCGTCACCAGCGCGATCCCGTTCCGCATCGTCGCAACACCTCCCCATTGCGATCGGTCGTGAGCTCCCACGGCCGAGGTGTCGGACCATCCTGGACGATGCGCGCCGATGCCGCATCTCGACTCGAGCGCCTGACCCCGACGGCACCCTCGGCCCGCACGCCTCAGGGCTCGAGGCCCGTGCGAGCGCCAGCCCGGCGACGGCTCGCGCTGGACAGAGGAGCGAGGGAGCGCCAGCGACTAAGCGACGAGGGAAGGCCACGCATCAGGGGCCCGAGGCCCGTGCGAGCGAAGGCGAGCACCAAGGATTATTGGCTATATCGATACGCTCGGGCGCGTGACCGAATCCGGGCCGCTCGCCGCCCCCACCACGCTGCCGCCTCCCGCGCCGAGCTCGGCGCACTTTGTCGTCTGGGGCGACAACCCCTTGGCGC
>JADGGF010000608.1 GCA_019690055.1 Micromonosporaceae bacterium | reverse complement strand
GCGCGACCGTACGAACTCGTCGTACTCGCGATCGGAGCGATCCACAGCGCCTCTCTGCATCGTCTGGCCTGGTTTCCACCACCCCAGACGCCACCCGGACCCTTCCGGGTTGTCATGATCAGCGCTCTCGACTAGTAGCTGCGACCGACCACCGCGATCAGGTCGTCGGCGGTCGGGTCGGTCGGCACCTCGCCCTTCGGGGTCTGCAGGACGCGGACGCTGACCGCGTGCTCGTAGAGCTTGCGCTCACCCTCCTCGCCCAGGGCGGACCACGGGATGCGGGCGAATCCGGTCTGCGCCGCCTCGAGTGCCTCGTCGACCGACGTGGTCTCGACGGTCCGCTCGGTCAGCCGGGCCTGGGCCGCGGTGAACATGTCCTTCTGGATGGCCTTGAGCAGCTTGGGTACGGCCTTGGCGACCGTGGTCGCGTCGATGCTGGACTTCTCGCCGGTGTCCCGGCGCACGATCGTGACCTGGCCCGCCTCCAGGTCCCGGGGGCCGATCTCGATGCGTACGGGTACACCCTTGAGCTCCCACTCGGTGACCCGCCGGCCGAACCCCTGCTCCGTCCGGGTGTCGATGCGCACCCGTACGCCGGCCTTGGTCAGACTGTCCACGGTGGACCGAGCCGCCGCCACCATGCGCTCGTCGTCCTTGACCGAGAGGACCACGGCCTGGATCGGGGCCACCGCGGGCGGCAGGCGCAGACCATGGTCGTCGCCGTGGGCCATGATCAATCCACCGATCATCCGGGTGCTGCTGCCCCACGACGTGGTCCAGCAGGTCTGCAGCGTGCCGGAGGTGTCGGTGTAGGTGATGTCGAAGGCCTTGGCGAAGTTCTGCCCGAGCTCGTGGCTGGTCGCCATCTGCAGCGCCTTGCCGTCGCCCATCATGCCTTCGCAGGACATCGTGTTGATCGCGCCCGCGAACCGCTCTCGGGGGGTCTTGACCCCGATCAGGACCGGGACGGCCAGCACGTTCTGCAGGAAGTCGCGGTACACATCGAGAAGGATGCGCAGGGCATAGGCGGCCGCGTCCTCCCGGGTGGCGTGGGCGGTGTGCCCCTCCTGCCACAGGAACTCGGTGGTGCGCAGGAACAGCCGGGGCCGCATCTCCCACCGCACGACGTTCGCCCACTGGTTGAGCAGCATCGGCAGGTCGCGGTGGCTCTGGATCCACTTCGCCATCAGCTCCCCGAACAGCGTCTCGCTGGTCGGGCGCACCACGAACGGCTCGGACAGATCCTTGCCGCCGGCGTGGGTGACCACGGCCAGCTCGGGGCTGAAGCCCTCGACGTGCTCGGCCTCCCGCTTGAGGTAGCTCTCCGGGATGAACACCGGCAGGTACACGTTCTCGGCGCCGGCCGCCTTGATCCGGACGTCGACCTCGGCCTGCATCCGCTCCCAGAGCGCGTACGCGTACGGTCGGATGACCATCGTCCCCCGCACGGGCCCGTTGTCGGCCAGCTCCGCCTTCTCCAGGACGTCCTGGTACCAGCGGGGGAAGTCATCCTTCTGGGACGCGAGTACGCCAGGTCGCTTCGACGTCGTCATGGCGAGGATGGTAACCGGCGGTCGACCGGCGCCCGCCGCCCGTCGGCACCGCGTCAGGAAGGACGCCCTCTTAGACAAAAAGTGACAAGAAGGCGTCCTTCCTGCGCCAGTAGGCTGCCGGGCGTGCTGATGCGGATGTCGACGCTGTTCCTGCGCACGCTGCGGGAGGATCCCGCCGAGGCGGAGGTGCCGAGCCACAAGCTGCTGGTGCGGGCCGGGTTCATCCGGCGGGCGGCGCCGGGTGGGTACACCTGGCTGCCGCTGGGCAAGCGCGTGCTCGACAAGATCGCCAACGTCGTGCACGAGGAGATGGCGGCGATCGGCGCCCAGGAGGTGCACTTTCCGGCGCTGCTGCCGCGTGAGGCGTACGAGCAGTCCGGCCGGTGGCTCGCCTACGGCAACGACGTCTTCCGGCTCAAGGACCGCCGCGGCGCCGACTACCTCCTCGCGCCCACCCACGAGGAGATGTTCACGCTCCTGGTGAAGGATCTCTACGCGTCGTACAAGGACTACCCGGTCATCCTCTATCAGCTCCAGACCAAGTTCCGCGACGAGGCGCGGCCCCGGGCCGGGCTGCTGCGCGGGCGCGAGTTCCTCATGAAGGATTCGTACTCCTTCGACCTCACCGATGACGGGCTGGCCGAGTCGTACGCCAAGCACCGCGCGGCGTACATCAAGATGTTCGATCGCCTGGGTCTGGACTACACGATCGTCTCGGCGGCGTCCGGCGCGATGGGCGGCAGCGGGTCCGAGGAGTTCCTCGCCGACGCCCAGGTCGGCGAGGACACCTTCGCCGGCTGCACCCGGTGCGACTACGCGGCGAACACGGAGGCGGTGGTCACGCCCGCGCCCGAGCCCGGCGACCCCACGGCCTGGCCACCGATGACCGTGCACGACACGCCCGACACGCCCACGATCGAGGCCCTGGTCGACCTGGCCAACGCGCAGAAGCTCGGCGGGCGGGCCGACTGGACCGCCGCGGACACGTTGAAGAACGTCGTGCTCAAGGTGACCCCGCCCGCCGGCGAACCCGAGATCCTCGTGGTCGGTCTGCCGGGTGACCGCGAGGTCGATCTCCGGCGGATCGAAGCCTCGCTGTACCCGGCGACGGTGGCGCTGTTCGAGGCAGCTGACTTCGCGCAGCTTGCGGAGCGAAGCGGCAAATTCGGCGCG
>JADGGF010000607.1 GCA_019690055.1 Micromonosporaceae bacterium | reverse complement strand
TCCGCCCCGATCAGGCCGTGTCCGCCAACGAGGTACCAGTGACCGTCACAGACCGCGGTCCCGGCGAGCACGTTCCGGGTGCCGTCGGGCGGCGGCGGCAGCGTGATCTCGCGCCAGGTCAGCTCGACCGGCCCGGGCGGCGGTGGTGACGGTTCGCTCGTGCAGGCGGCCGACGAGCCGAGGAGCGCGATCATCGCGGCCGCCGCCGCGAGCCGCCTGGGGACAACCTGTCTGCGGACACCCATATGGCGGATCCTATGAAATTGAGTCGGATTCAGGTCCACAGTGGACTGTGGGCGGGGCCGACGGTCGCGGCCATGGGCGGTGCCGAATCGTCCGGCCGGCCGCGTGGTCGTAGTCTGGGCGTGCGGTTGGACGCTTGGTTCTGGTGGGGGCCGTACGGTTGGTCGATTGGTTCTCCTCGGAGCCGTACGGTCGGTCATCCGTCTCTCCGCGGGGCCGTACGGTTGGTCGTCCCGTCCTGGTCCGGGCGGGTGCGCTCGGCTGGGTTTTCGGCGGGGGTCTGGCCGTGACCCGGCTCGATGCCCCCGCGGCGGTCGACCAGCCGGTTCCGGTCACGTCCCAAGCCGGTAGCAAAAGTCGCCTCGGCCCGGGGGAGCGGGGCGGCTCATTATGCACCCGTCCGTCAGGTGACCGACGCCATACCCCGGGGCACACGCCGGTCGGCCCGCCCCCTACCATCGGCCGCATGACACCCGCAACCCCGCACGCGGCAGGCGGGCTGCGCTCGGTGCCACCGGCCGGATTCGGCGGGAGGGCGGCGCGGTGAGTGCTCTCGACGAGATCCTGGCCGGCGTCCGGGAGGACCTGGCCGCCCGACAGCAGCGGGTGCCGCTGTCGGTCGTGCGGGAGCAGGCGGCCGCGGCGCCACCGGCGCGCGACGCCCTGTCGGTGCTGCGCGGCAGTGGGGTGGCCGTAATCGCCGAGGTGAAGCGGGCATCCCCGTCGAAGGGCAAGCTGGCCGAGATCGCCGATCCGGCGTGGCTGGCCCGGGAGTACGCCGCGGGCGGGGCGCACTGCGTGAGCGTGCTGACCGAGTCGCGCCGCTTCGGCGGGTCCCTGGCCGACCTCGACGCGGTGCGGGCCGCAGTGGACGTGCCGGTGCTGCGCAAGGACTTCGTCGTCTCCAGCTACCAGGTGCACGAGGCGCGGGCCCACGGCGCGGACATCGTGCTGCTCATCGTGGCCGCGCTCGACCAGAACACGCTGGTCGGGCTGTTGGAGCGGGTGGAGTCACTCGGCATGACGGCGTTGGTCGAGGTGCACACCGAGGACGAGGCCGACCGGGCGCTGCTGGCCGGGGCCAAGGTCATCGGGGTGAACGCGCGCAACCTCAACACGCTCGAGCTCGACCGCGGCGTGTTCGAGCGGATCGCGCCCGGTCTGCCGGCCTCGGTGGTCAAGGTCGCCGAGTCGGGCGTGCGCGGCGCCCACGACCTGATCCGGTACGCCGCCGCCGGGGCGGACGCGGTGCTGGTCGGGGAAGGACTGGTCACCCGGAAGAGCCCGCGCGAGGCGGTGGCCGAGCTGGTCACCGCGGGCAGCCACCCGGCGACTCCGCGGGCGGGTCGATGAGCGTCACCGGGATCGATGCGGCGAAGGGCAGCCTCACCGGCGCCGTGCCCGACGCGAGTGGCCATTTTGGACGGTTCGGCGGGCGGTTCGTGCCGGAGGCGCTGATCGCGGCCCTCGACGAGCTCGACGTGGCGTTCCGGCAGGCGGTGGCGGACGAGTCGTTCCGCGCGGAGCTGGACCGGCTGATGCGCGAGTACGCCGGCCTGCCGAGCCTGTTGTACGACGCCCAGCGACTGTCGGAGCGCCTCGGCGCCCGGATTCTGCTCAAGCGCGAGGACCTCAACCACACCGGGGCGCACAAGGTGCGCAACGTGCTCGGCCAGGCGTTGCTGACCAAGCGCATGGGCAAGCCGCGGGTCATCGCGGAGACCGGCGCGGGCCAGCACGGGGTGGCGACGGCCACCGCGGCGGCGCTGTTCGGCCTCGAGTGCGTGGTCTACATGGGCGAGGAGGACACCCGGCGCCAGGCGCTCAACGTGGCCCGCATGCGCATGCTGGGCGCGACGGTGGTGCCGGTGACCACCGGGTCGCGCACGCTCAAGGACGCCATGAACGAGGCGCTGCGCGACTGGGTGACCAATGTGGACACTACGCACTACCTCATCGGCACGGTCGCGGGGCCGCACCCGTTCCCGGCCGTGGTGCGGGAGTTCGTCCGGGGCATCGGGGTGGAGGCGCGCGAGCAGTGTCTGGCCCTGACCGGCCGCCTCCCGGACGCGGTCTGCGCGTGCGTCGGAGGTGGGTCCAACGCGTTGGGGATCTTCCACGCGTTCATGGGTGACCCCGAGGTGGCGCTCTACGGCTTCGAGGCCGGCGGAGAGGGAGTCGCCTCCGGCCGCCACGCGGCCAGCATCACCGGCGGGTCGGTCGGTGTCCTGCACGGCACCCGCACGTTCGTGCTCCAGGACGAGGACGGGCAGACCGTCGAGTCGCACTCCATCTCGGCCGGGCTCGACTACCCCGGCGTGGGGCCGGAGCACGCCTGGCTCGCGGAGATCGGCCGGGCTCGGTACGAGCCGGTCGACGACGCCGAGGCGATGGCGGCGTTCCAGTTGCTCTGCCGGACGGAGGGCATCATCCCGGCCATCGAGAGTGCGCACGCCCTGGCCGGCGCCGCCCGGCTCGCGCCGACGCTCGG
>JADGGF010000606.1 GCA_019690055.1 Micromonosporaceae bacterium | reverse complement strand
CCCTAAGCACGTCCACATCCACCAACCGGGCTCGCCGTCAGCGTTTGATGACGAGGTTGGCCATGTCGACCACCGGGCGGTAGCCCAGAGCCATATAAATCTTGTTCGACACCGGATTGGCCTGGTCTGTGTACAGGCACACCCGGACGCCCTCGGCCAGGCGGCGGCGGGACACCTCGGCGACGGCGTTGCTGGCCCAGCCCCGACCTCGCTGAGCCTCCGGGGTGTAGACCGGGCCGATCCGGGACACGCCGAAGGACGGCAGGCTCACGGCCGTGAGGTGGACCGGCTGGCCCGTCGGATCGACCCAGAACCACAGCTCCTGGTTCCGGATGCGATGCAGCATCGCCGCCCGGTCGGGCAGTTCGTGCGCCGTGGACCCGGCTGGCCGACCCGCCTGCCGATCGGCGTCGTCGATGAACTCGGCGAACCACTGGATGGCCAGGTCCACCTGATCCTCGGTGACGGCCACCAACTCGCCGGGCGCCGGGCTCGGCGGGATCAGCTCGCCGAGCTCAAACAGCCGGGTGTGCACGGCGACCTCGACGCGACCGCCACCGAGCCGGGCGAGTTCGGCGGCGAACAGCTCGCTCGCCGGGAGGGCGCCGTTGACGCCGAGAACCTCCTCACCGCGCTCGTGCAGCGTCCGGGCCAGGGCCACCGCCGCCTCGTCCGGCATCGGCAGGAGAAACGGCGGAGAGGGCGGAAACGGCGCCGTACGCATACCCGCGCCGACGATCGCGCCGGAGCCGTCACGGACCACGAGCCACCAGTCGTCGGCCCGTGGGGGGATCCCCTCGGCCGCCTGGGCGACGGTCCGGTGCGCCACGCCGGTGACGACGGTGTTGATCACCGGCTCGGCGGCGAGGTAATCGGCGGCCGCCGTCAGAAAGGCGCCGGCGTCCGTGAAGAACTCCAGCTGGATCGAGGACCCTGGCTCTGCGCTCATTCCGCGCAGGGTAATCGATCCCTCCCAGCCCGAGGTTGGGATTTTCCGCCCCAACCGTGCGCGGGCCGCACCCAGGGGGCGTCCGGGTGCGGCCCGCTGCACACGGATGGATCAGGATGCGGATATTTTCGCCGACTCGGTCCGCTGCGCCGGGACCTCGACGAGCTGGGGGAACTTCGCGTCGAAGGCGGGGCGCTCGGAGCGGATGCGGGGGAGGCGGTTGAAGTTGCGCAGCGGCGGCGGGCAGGTCGTCAGCCACTCCAACGAGTTGCCGTGGCCCCACGGGTCGTCGAGGGTGACGATCGGCCCCGCCTTGTACGACTTCCAGACGTTGTACAGGAACGGCAGGACGGACACGCCGAGTAGGAAGGCGCCCGCGGTCGAGATCATGTTCAGCGTGGTAAACCCGTCGCTGGGCAGGTAGTCGAAGTAGCGCCGCGACATGCCCATGTTGCCCAGCCAGTGCTGGACGAGGAACGTCGTGTTGAAGCCGATGATGGTCAGCCAGAAGTGGACCTTCCCCCAGCGCTCGTTGAGCATGCGGCCGGTCATCTTCGGGAACCAGAAGTAGATCCCGGAGAAGACGGCGAAGACGATCGTGCCGAACAGCGTGTAGTGGAAGTGCGCCACCACGAAGTACGAGTCCGAGACGTGGAAATCCAGCGGCGGCGAGGCGAGCAGCACGCCGGAGAGACCACCGAACAGGAACGTCACCATGAACCCGAGCGCGAACAGCATCGGCGTCTCGAAGCTTATCGACCCGTTCCACATGGTGCCGATCCAGTTGAAGAACTTGATGCCGGTGGGGACGGCGATCATGAACGTCAACAGGGAGAAGAAGGGCAGCAGCACCTGGCCGGTGGTGTACATGTGGTGCGCCCACACGCTCATCGACAGCGCGGCGATGCCGATCGTCGCGGCCACCATGCCCTTGTAGCCGAACAGCGGCTTGCGGCTGAACACCGGCACGACCTCGGAGACGATGCCGAAGAACGGCAGCGCGATGACGTACACCTCGGGGTGGCCGAAGAACCAGAACAGGTGCTGCCACAGGATCGGCCCGCCGGTCTCAGGGTCGTAGACGTGGCTGCCGAGCTTGCGGTCGGCCAGCAGCGCGATCGCCGCAGCGGCCAGCACCGGGAAGATCATGAGCACGAGCAGCGAGGTGATGAAAATGTTCCAGGTAAATACCGGCATCCGCCACATCGTCATGCCGGGCGCCCGCAGGGTGAGGATCGTGGTGACCATGTTGACGGCGCCGAGGATCGTGCCGAGGCCGGAGACGGCGACGCCGACGATCCACAGGTCGGCCCCGGTGCCGGGGGAGTGCGCGGCATCGGAGAGCGGAACGTAGGCGAACCACCCGAAGTCGGCCGCACCGTCGGGCGTCAGGAAACCGAGCAGGGTCGTCACGCCGCCGAAGAGGAACAGCCAGTACGAGAAGGCGTTCAGCCGGGGAAACGAGACGTCCGGCGCCCCGATCTGCAACGGCACGATGTAGTTGGCGAAGCCGAACACGACCGGTGTCGCGAAGAAGAGCAGCATCACCGTGCCGTGCATGGTGAACAGCTGGTTGTACTGCTCGGGCGACAGGTAGTCGGCGCCGGGTTGCGCGAGCTCGGCCCGCATGAGCAGGGCCATGAGGCCGCCGACGAGGAAGAACGCGAACGAGGTGATCAGGTACATCAGCCCGATCTGCTTCGCGTCGGTGGTCCGCAGGATGCGCGTGAGCACTGAACCGGGCACCGATTGGCGCACGGGCCAGGGTCGGGTCACGATCGGCTTCGG
>JADGGF010000605.1 GCA_019690055.1 Micromonosporaceae bacterium | reverse complement strand
GGGCGAGCGGGACGGGGCGCAGGTCCACGACTCCGGCGGACGCCGGCGTCAGCGTGCGTACGCCGTGCGTCCGGGCGACCGTGGCCGCGAGCCCGGCCTCGTCCGGAGGGCGACCGAGCCACCGCGCGCGGCCCAGCGCCGCGGTCCGCCAGAGCTCCACCCGGCGTGCTCCATCGGGCAGCTCGACCTGGATCAATCCGACCTGGTGCCGATCGGCCTCGTCCACCAACCGGCCGACGGCCCACGGCGCGAGCGCGGTCGTGGCCGGCAGCTGGAGCAGGTAGGGAGAGGGGAACGGGCTGTCGGGGGCCGCGTCGACCAGCCGGACCCGCGGATCGGATCGGTACGTCGCCGCGATCAGACGCAGGTCGAGCATCGGGTCGTCGAGCACCCGCCGGGGCTCGGTCGCAAGTGCGGCCCAGTCGCCGACGAGCAGCACCCGCAGATCCCGCTCGTGGCTGGACAGGACGCTGTCCACCGCTGCCCGGACGCGTTCCAGGGGCTCGGTGCCGACCTCCATGACCACGGTCACCAGGGGGACGGCCCAGCCGGTGCCTCCGGCCCGGCGCAGCCAGCGTGGGTGGGGCATGCGGTCTGCGATGAATGGCCTGGTGTAGCGCAGGATGCGCTGCCGGTCTCGCATGATGCTCGACGGGCCCAGGTGCCAGGCGCGGGCCGCTGGCTCGGGGATGAACAGGGCGCCGGCCTGGAACAGCCGGTACCCGAACTCGGTGTCCGACCCCCGACGCAGGGCGACGTCGTAGCCGCCGGCGGCCTCGAACATGTCCCGGCGCAGCGCCACGGTCGCCCCGACGTGCGCCCGGAAGACAAGGTGGTCGGCTCGGCGCAGCTGGTCGGTCGTGGCCAGCAGCTCCTCGATGTGGTCGTGCTCGGCCGAGGCGGCCTCGTCGAACAGCCCGGCGACGCCGTCCCGCTCGACCTGCTCGGGGGTCGGCCAGCCCGGATCGCCGGGACGTACGTCCACGAAGCGCTTCGTGCCGAGCGTCACGGCGTAGGGAATCTGGTGGTGCCACCGGGCGTGCGCCGCGACGTGGTCCGGGAACACCACCATGTCGGCGTCCAGCCGCAGCACGATCTCGCCGCTGGTGGCCCGGACACCGACGTTGCAGGCGTGGGCGATGCCCCATTCACCTGTCTCGACCCGGATCACCCGCGTGTGGGTCGGTCGGACCGGCGGGAGGGTCAGCGGCGGCGTCGAGCCGTCATCGACGACGACAACCTCGAGCAGCTCGTCCGGGTAGGTCTGCCGCGCCAGCGAGGCCAGAACCAGGTCTACTGTGGACTGGCAGTCGAACGCGGGAATGACCACGCTGACCCGCAGGGTTGGTTGCCACGCACCGAGATCCGGCACCGTTACGGACGACCAGTCGTTGCGGAACACGGCCGGAACAGTCATGCCTGACATCCGTCCTACCACCGGCGTGGGCAAGGGCTTCCGCAGCCTACCAGCGGCGATACCCCGGCTATGAGCTCAGTGGGCCGGCATTGAGTTCAGTCGGACGGCGATGAGCTCATGGGCCGGCGATGGGCTCAGCGGGTGCCGTGGGTGAGGGTTCCCCATGCGTAGAAGTGCGAGGCGAACTGCGGCCCGTGGTCCTGGAGGAGCTGCCGGGTGCGGGGGAGGTCGAGGCCGAGCCGATCGTGGTAGTGGTGGTAGGCGATCTCCGGGATGGGCTCGAACTCACCCTTGAGCGTCCCGCCGCAGAGCCACCCGGGGACGCCGTCGCCCTGGGCGTAGCCGGCGTGCATTTCGAGGGCGGCGGTCAGTCGGGGTTGCGCCTCGGTATAGAGGTCGACACCCTGGATCCAGGCGGTTTCGGCGACCTGGACGAGCGCCTCCAGACCCCAGGCGGTGTGGCCGAGGTCACGGCACGTCTCCTGGGTGAGGCCGTCGACGAAGGTGCCCTGGCCGTACCAGCTGACGGGCCCGGCGGGTGGACGGATGGGTTGGGGACCGTCGCTGCTCAGGTAGATGTAGGCCGGCAGGCGAGCGCGCCAGCGCTCGATGGCGTGGTCGAACAGGGGCCGGTCGTCGAGGAAGACTGCGATGCCGATCGCGGCATCGAGGATGATGAAATCCCAGTTTCCGTCGGAGCGAGGGGCGCCGTCGCGGACGAGCGGGAGGTAGACGTCCCGGAACATCGTCGCCGCCCGCTCGACGTTCGCGCTGGGCCAGGCGGCGTACGTGTAGCGCATGATCTCGGCCGCGCGGACGAGCGTGGCCGCGGACCAGCCGGCCTGCAGCGGTGCGTTGTCGTGGGTGTGGGCGCGCAGGGTCGACGCCCAGGCGTCGATGATTTCGACGGCCTTGCGGGCGTGGTCCTGGTCGAGGGTCAGGTACCACAGCAGGGCGTGGGTGTAGGCCGCCACGGCGTCGCGCCACTCCTCGCCGCAGCCGTGATTGGGGTTCGAGTTGTAGCCGCACTCGACGACCTCGCGCGCCTGCGGTTGCCAGTCCAGGTCGGCGTACTGGCTGCGCGACATCTCCCGAAACGCCCCGGCCCACGGCTGGATCCCGGCGGTGACGCGCTCGCGGACGAGCTCGAGGTGGTCCAGGCTCACGCCGACGCCGGGGTGCACGAAGCCACTGATCGGGTGCCGGTCCGGCGTCGGTGTCGGTGTCGGCGTCGGGGTGACCGGCGCCACGGTTGTCGGGGCCGGCGTGAGGGTGGTGGGTGGGGCAGGGGACTCCGTGCCAATGGGGATTCCGGTCGCCGTGGTCTGCGCGCTGACCGTCTC
>JADGGF010000604.1 GCA_019690055.1 Micromonosporaceae bacterium | reverse complement strand
GGTGGTTGGGGCGAGGCACCTCCCCCCCCCCGCGCGCGGCTGGGCGCAGGAAACCCACAGGAAGCGCCCAGCCGCGTCCCATCTCCGCGAGGAGCATCGACCCTGTGGCCGCGCCAACCGGAACCCGATTCGAGCTACGCCGCCCCGACGGGGAGCCCGTCCGTGTCCTCGTCGTCGACGACGAGGCGACGCTGACCGACCTGCTGGCGATGGCGCTGCGCTACGAGGGGTGCGAGGTCAGAACGGCGGCGACCGGTCAGGACGCGATCCGGACCACGGACCAGTTCCAGCCGGACGCGATCATCCTCGATGTCATGCTGCCCGACCTGTCCGGGCTCGAGGTGCTGCGGCGGGTCCGCAGTGCCCGACCGGCCATACCGGTGGTCTTTCTCACCGCTCGTGATGCCGTCGAGGACCGTGTCGCCGGCCTCACCGCCGGCGGCGACGACTACGTGACCAAGCCGTTCTCGCTGGAGGAACTCGTGGCCCGGCTGCGGGCCCTGCTGCGGCGCGTGGGCCTCGCGGCCTCCCCACGTTCGGACGCGCTGCTGACAGTCGGCGACCTGACTCTGGACGAGGAGAGTCGCGAGGTCTACCGCGGGGGCGACCCGATCACGCTCACCGCCACGGAGTTCGAACTGCTGCGCTATCTCATGCGCAACCCCCGCCGGGTGCTCTCCAAGGCGCAGATCCTGGATCGGGTCTGGCACTACGACTTCGGCGGACAGGCCAACGTCGTGGAGCTGTACATCTCCTATCTCCGCAAGAAGATCGATGCCGGCCGGCCGCCGATGATCCACACCCTGCGGGGAGTGGGGTATGTCCTCAAGCCGGCGCAGTCCCAGCCCGATGCCCAGGGCGCCGCCGAGCAGACCGTGCACGAGCGACTCGCCCACGACCTGGCCGACGATCCGGCGTCCCCGCCAACCGAGCGCCTTGAGAGTTCCGAACTCCCGAACGTGCCGCGACACGCCGGACATTGTGAGGAGCGCGGCCACGGCGAAGGCGGCGATCAAGACCACAATGGACAGCCACCGGCCGAGGTTGTCGGCGAGATCGGCCGCGCTGGACAGCGACCCTGAGATCTGCTCGGCCAGGTCGCTCGCCGTGGTCACGGTGACCTCCGGCAACGCCGCCTGGATCTCCGCCTGCGCCGCGGCCACGTCCTGGGCACTGGTCGCCTGAACATAGATCGTCGTCACCCGGTCCGCCTGGCCCGAGAGGGCCTGCGCGGTGCCGAGGGGCAGGTACACGTTCACGGTGTCGCCGGTCGAGGACGAGACGATGCCGACGATCGTGACCTCGGTTCCGGCGATGGTGATGGTCTTGCCCACGGCGAGCTCGTGCTCGTTGGCGTACGTGGCGCTCACCAGGGCGACCGGGGCCGTGGCGTCGTCCGTGGTAAAGGCCCGACCCCCGGTCAGGCTCGCCGACGACAGCGGGCCCACGATGACCCTGCGGGCCGACGTTCGGCCACCATGACCCTGAGGGCCGACGTTCGGCCACGATGATCCTGCGGGCCCAGCCGGCTGACCCCCACCTTGATCGAACCACTACGTCGAAGCGGAGTTCGCCGATCGCCTGAGCCGACCCGAACAGGCCCGAGGGCATGCGCGGGCCGGCCCCACCGGCGGTTGGAAGTGGCTCATCTGGTCGAGGCGAGCAACGTCAGCTCGCCCGGCTGATGGCGTGAGCCCTCTCCTCGCTGCTCGACTCCATGATCCACTGTGGAGCCATGTCGCGGACGTACGTCTCGTACCGCCGTAGCGGGCGGCCGAGCAGGCGAGTAGTGGCGGCCACCTCGCGGGCCGAGGTCGGCGCCGTAACCCGGGCGAGGACGCGGTACGTCCGTAGATAATCCGCGAGCTTCTGGCCACTCAGATGCCGGGCCAGGACGTCGGGCCAATCCGGGCGGTCGCCCTCGTAACGCACCGGCCGGCCGAGCACCTCGCTCCAGATCCGCGCGGCCTGCGTGCCACTGACCAATTCCGGCCCGGTGAGGGCGTACGCCCCGGCGGGGAAAGACGGGTCGGTGAGCGCCCGCGCGACCAGCTCCGCGACGTCTCGCAGGTCGATCCGGTTGATGCCGGCCTCGTGGGTCGGCAACACGTAGTGGCCGTCGAGGATCTCGGCCCGGATCAACTCGTCGTTCTGGAAGTAGTTGGTGACGCCGAACACGACGCTGTTCGGTACCTTGCACATCCGTTTGGCGATGCGAATCTTGCCACGGTAATGGGGCATGACGGCGTTGAAGAGCCGCCGCATGAACCACTGCACGAGCGGGTTCGAAGCGCCGATGTAGACGCCGGCGAAGACCAGCCGGACCCCGAGCCGTTCGCACTCGCGCACGAACGATTCGGCCAACTGCTCCTCGGCCGGGTCGTGCGGAGAGATGTACAACGCCGCGCTGACACCGTCGAGAGCGGCCGCGACCGACGCGGTGTCGGCCAGGTCGGCGACGACCGTCTCGACTCCATCCGGCAGCAGGTGGGCGCGCCCCGGCGAGTGAACCATGGCCCGCACCGCGCTGCCCCGATCGCACAGGGCCCGGACCACCTCCCGGCCGATGCTGCCGGTCGCGCCGGTCACCAGGACCGTCATGATGCTCTCCCTTCTGCTCGAACCATCGACCGGGCAAATGTGCCGCGAGCTACTTGGCGGCTACTAGGTGCGGCCCACAAGCGGATGGCAGGAGCCTCGCAAGCCGCCGGGGACACCGTGATGTCACCGGCCGATGACACCCCACGGGCACTCACAGCAGG
>JADGGF010000603.1 GCA_019690055.1 Micromonosporaceae bacterium | reverse complement strand
GTTCCGGCTGACCCTGCCCATGCGCGCCGGGTCGCGCCTGCTCTCCTCCCCGCTCCGCTTGGTCCCCACCGACTTCCGGCCACCCCGCGACGCCGAGCCGGAACCGCCGGTGGCGGCCACACCCCCGGCATCGACCGGGCCGACCCTGCACCCGCCGGCCCGGCGCGGCGGGACGGCCACGGGTGCCACGACGGGGGCGACCACGGGGGCGAAGACCGGGGGCGCGACGACGGCCGGTGAGGTGCGCCAGGCATGAGACGCGTCCTGAGGCTGGTGCCGTACGTGCTGTCCGTCCTCGTCGTGCTCGGTCTGGCCGGGTGCGGCGTCGGGCCCACCGACCGGCCCGTCGACGAGGGCGATGCTGCGGTCGGTGGGTCGGCCAACCCGGCCCGCCACCCGCCGGAACCCGACGAGGCCGGCTCGTTCGAGGAGCTGGTGCGGTACTTCCTGCAGGCGTCGGCGGGCGGGTCCGCGCAGGCCAACGAACGGGTCAAGCGGTACCTGACGGGCGCCGCCCTCGCCGGTTGGGTCGACCCGCCGGCCGAGGACCCGCTGTCGCTGGTCCGGATCGTGGGCAACCCCACGCCCGGCGTCCTGGTCAGTGGCCAGGGCACTCCGGTGACCGTGACGTACGAACTCATCGGGTCACTCAACGACCAGGGTCGGGTCAACGAGATCGTCCAGTTGGAGCAACGGACGCTGACGTTCTGGGTCGTGACGCCGGAGGGGGAACTCAACTTCCGGATCGGCAAGATCGATGGCTGGCCGCAGGGGCAGTTGCTGCTCTCCCAGGAAGGGCTGCTCGAGTACTACGACATCCAGCCCATCTACTTCTGGGACGCCGGGTACACGGCCCTCGTGCCGGACCTGCGGTACCTGCCGCGAACGTTGAGCGACGTGCAGAAGTGGACCCGCCGGCTGACGTGGCTCACGGCCGGCCCCTCGCATTGGCTGGCGCCCGGGGTGCAAGCGTGGCCCGTCGGCACGTCCAGCGAACCGGTCGAGCCGGCCGAGGACGGCACCCTGCAGGTGCGCCTCTCCGCCGCGGCGGCCGCGCTGACGACCGATCCCGAGGCGGCCCGGCGCCTGCTGTTCCAGTTGCAGTGGTCGCTGTCGACGGGGGACTCCGACCGACGTATCCAGATATATATCGAAGATCAGCCCATCACGGTCGCCGCCGACTCGGCCGCCTACCGCTCGTTCCTGCACAGCTGGACGTACCGGCGGGAGCCGAAGCGGTACAACATCACGGCCGACGGAGTGGTCGAGGCGATCACCCCGACCACTCTCCCACCGGACCTGTCCGCGGCGCCCCCCGACGGAAGGGTGGTCGCCGCCGCGCTCACGACCGAGCCGACGGTCGCCGCGTACGTCGTGGAGAACCAGTTCGGCCGGTACGCCCTGCAGATCATCGCGAACGGGCAGACCCACTCGGTCGATCTCCCGCAGCCGGGCAACAACGCCGAGCCGGGGCGCCCCTCCTTCGTGCCCGGCAGCGACTTCGTGCTCGTGCCGACGGGGGGACCCGACGGTCGCCTGATCTCGGTATCCACCGTGACCGGCGCGCCCGCGGAGGCGAGCAACCGGCTGCTCGGGGTGACTGACGCCGTGGTGTCGCCGGACGGGCGCCGCGTGGCGATCATCGCGGACGGCGAGGTACACGTGGCGCCGCTGATCGTCACCCCCGACTCCGTCACCGTCGGCTCGAATACCCGGCAGCTGGCCGCGGGACGGCTCACCGCGACGGCCGTCACGTGGACCTCCGACTCGTGGCTGCTGGTCGCCGGCATGCGGGAGGGGGGCCAGCCGACCCTGTGGCGGGTCACCGCGGACAGCGTGGTCGCCCAGGACGTCTACGGCGACCTGGGCATCCCGCCGCTGCGCATCTTCGACCTCGTGTCCTGGCCGGCCTGGACCGCCGCCCGGGCCGAGGTGCTCGCCGTCACCGATCTGGGCGTCTACCGCTTCTTCAACCGGTTCTCGCCCGAGCCGACCGTCACCGCCCCGTTCTTCGGCTGACCCGCGGGGCGCGCGCATGGGTGGCTCCGGGGTGATCGCGACCCTGCTCGACCTCGTGGTGCCCGGCGGCTGTGCCGCGTGTGGTGCCGCGGGGCGCGCCGCCGTCTGCGGCCGATGCGCGGACGTCCTGGCCCAGCCGGCCCAGTCGCGGCGCCCGCGCCCGGCCCCGGTCGGCCTACCCGCCTGCCTCACCGGCGGCGACTACGACGGTGCGCTGCGCGCGCTCATCCTCGCGTACAAGGAGCACGGACGGCGCGGCCTCGCGGCGCCGCTCGGACAGCGGCTCGCCACGGTCATCCGGGCCGGCTGGCCGGCGCCCGGTCCCCTTGCCCTGGTGCCGATCCCCGCGACCCCGGCGGCGATCCGCGCCCGCCACGGCGACCACATGCTGCGGCTGGCCCGGCAGGCGGTCCGCGCGCTGGCCGCCGACGGCGTACCCGCCGTGGGGGCCACGCCGCTGCGCGCCCGACCGCGGGCCGACTCCGCCGGGCTCGACCGGGAGCAGCGCGCCGCCGTGGCGCGGACGGCGTTCGCCGTGCGCTGGTCCTGGCCCGGGCGCCTGTCGGCGTTGGCCGCCGTGGCCGACGCCGGGGCGGTGGTGCTCGTCGACGACGTGCTCACCACGGGCGCGACGCTCGCGGCCGCGGCCGAGGTGCTGCACGGGGTCGGAGTGCCCGTGACCTTCGCGGCCACCCTCGCCGCCACCCGCCGGCACGGCTGATCGCCCACCCAGCGGGCCGCCTC
>JADGGF010000602.1 GCA_019690055.1 Micromonosporaceae bacterium | reverse complement strand
ACTGGCTGCGCGCGGCAGGGCGGCATCTGGTCAACCTCTACCGGCTGGTCAGTCACGCGGAGGCGGTCCGCCAGCGCGACGCCGCGCTGGCCGACGGTGGTTGGTCGGTGGTGCTCGTCGACGACTCGGGAACCGTGCTGAAGTCCAACGAGGTCGCGGTGGCCATCGGGCGGGCCGCTGGCGTGGATCTTACGGTCGGGGCCTCGTTGGGCAGCCTCTGGTCGGCGATGTCCGGGCCGCTCGGCGATCGGTGGGCCTTGTCGCGGTCGACCGCACCCGTCCGGCTGGCCGGGGGTGACGCGTTCGAAACCCGGCTGGTGCGGTCCGCAGTCGGTCCGCACGTGTTGTGGATCCGGAAGAAGAGCCGGATCACCGAGAAGGACGCCGTCGCGCTCGGACTGACCGCCCGCCAGGCGCAAGTCGCCCTGTTGCTTGTCGATGGGTACACCAACGCCGCGATCGCCAAGCGGCTGGGCGTCGCGGACAGCACTGTGCGGCGGCACATGGAGGGGATCTTCGATCGCCTGGGCGTGCACTCGCGCGCCGCCGTCGTCGGCCGGCTGCAAGCGGCGCTGCCCCAGCGCCCGGATTGATGCCCCGTGCCGCTGCGCGATTGAGTCGCCCGCCAGCGGCCGATTGAGCCGCCCAACGGCGCTGTGGCCCGATCGGCCGGTGCCGGTGAGTCGACGAGCCGTGCTCGGTCTCGGGGTCGCCTCCGCGGTCGCGGCGCTTTCCGGCTGCCGCCGGGACGACCCGCCCGGCCCGGCCGCGACCCACGTCGCGCCGCCGGTGCCCACCACGTCGCCCACGCCAACCCGATCGATGTATGGCGATTCCTTGAGCGAGGCGCTCGCCGTGACGCTGCGGCGCTACCTCGAGCCCACCCCCGAGAATCCGGACCATCCGAGCTACGCGGGAGCGGTCGCCCTGGTCACCATCGGGGGCGAGCGCGTGGCCGGTGCGGTGGTGGGCGAGGCGGTCCGCTACGGCGCGGGTCCGGTCCTGCTGCCCTCCGATCGGCGGGTAACGATGCGAGAAGACTCGATCTTTGACCTGGCTTCGGTCACCAAGGTCGTCACCGCGATCCTGCTGCTGCGCCTCGTCGACGCCGGCCAGGTCGACCTCGCCGCTCCGGTGCAGACCTACCTGCCGGAGTTCCGCGGACCGGGCAAGGACGCGGTGACGGTGACGCATCTGCTCGCGCACACCGCCGCGCTGCCGGTGGGTCCCAACCTGGCCGGGCTGTCTACTGTGGAGCAACGTTGGCGAGCCGTGGTCGACACTCCGTTGCTGGCCGACATGGTGCCCGGCACGGTGTTCCGCTACTCCAGTGTCGGGCTGATGCTGGCCGGCCTCATCGTGGAGCGGCTGACCGGCCAGCGCCTGGACGAGGCCGTACGGACCCAGCTCACCGAGCCGCTGGGGCTGCGCGACACCGGCTTCACCCCGCTGATGTGGCTGCCCGAGGCCGAGCGGTCCCGACTCGTCGCCACCGATGCCCGCTCCTCCCGAGGGCTGCTCCGGGGCGTGGTGCACGACGACGTCTGTTACCTGCTCGGCGGCGTCGCCGGGCACGCCGGGCTGTTCAGCAGCGCGGCCGACCTCGCCGCGATCGGCCAGTTGCTCATCGACGACGGCGGCCCGCTCCTCTCGGCCGAGGTGGTCAAGCGGATGCTGTCCAACGTCAACGTGAACCTGCCCGCGGTCGACCCGGACCGACCCAACCGGACGTCGGACCACGGCCTCGGTGTCGTCCTGAACCAGCCCTGGTTCATGGGTGAGCTCGCCGCGCCCACGACGTTCGGCCACACCGGGTTCAGTGGGACATCGATCGTCTGCGACCCCCGTCGCGGCCTGGTCCTCGTGCTGCTCACCAACCGGGCCCACCCGAACTGGAGCTGGGCCAACCCCGATCCGGTCCGGGCGCACGTCGCCACCGTGGTCGCCGAGCATGTCGGCTGAGCCTCCCGTACGCTGGCGGGGTGCAGGCACACGGATTGACGCCGATCCTCAACGTCAGGAGCTCCGCATGACCGCGGGCACGCGCATGACAACGGCCATAGTGGACGGTGACACGCGGGGCGCGGCCCGGCCGCCCAAGCTCGTGCGGTTCGCGTTGTCCCGCCTACGGATCGAGCCGCGGCACCGCCTGCTGGAGATCGGGTGTGGTGGCGGGACGGCCGTGGCAGCGGTGGCCGCGCGGTTGACGACCGGCCACATCCTGGCCATCGATCGGTCCGCGGCTGCGGTGACGCGGGCAACCCAGCGCAACGCCGAGCACATCGCGCGTGGGGTAGCCGAGGTTCGGCAGGTCGACCTGGCGCAGCTCGCTGTCGACGATGGATCGTTCGACACGATCTTCGCGCTGAACGTCAACCTGTTCCTCGGTCCTGATCTATCTATTGTGGCCATCATTCGGCGGGCCTTGCGGCCGCGCGGTCGACTGGTGCTCGGTTACTGGCGCCGAGACCCCCGCCAGCTGGTTGGCCGAGCCGAGCGGACCAGCGCCGTGCTCGAGGCCGGTGGGCTACCCGCGCCCGTGTTGGACTGGGCCAGCCCCGAGCACCTCTTCCTGACCACCACGGCCCGATGACCGGTTCGTTGTCCGGCGTGCGCCCATGGTCTCCACAGTGGAGCGACGTGGGCGCGCGCCGACGGCTTTGCTGATGCGACACGCGAACCGATGCTCGACGGCGTCATACGCCTGTTCTAGAATCGGGGTGTGGAGGCGACACGGGGGGACGGTGGCTCGACCGGGCTGGTC
>JADGGF010000601.1 GCA_019690055.1 Micromonosporaceae bacterium | reverse complement strand
TTGCCGGTCCGTCCGGGCGGGGTGCGGCCGGCGCGCGCTGGCGGTGACGCGAACGGCGGCCGCGGGATGGCCGGTGGTGCTAGGTCCGGCCGGCCGCAGGATGGCCGGCGGCACTGGGTCCGGCCGACGCGGTACGTACGGTGACCCGGATCCAGGTGCGCGTCCGGACACGGGTCACCGCACGGGGCCGGTCTGACGGGCCGCCGTCCGAGCGGCGACCGTCGGTGGGAGCACCCCGGCTGCCGGTCCGGCGCGGCTGGGCCGCCACCACCGGCAGCAGGCTCGTGATCTCGTTGCGGGCGTGCCAGGCTTCCTGCCAGGGCAGGCGGGCCACCTCGAGCGCACGGACGGCCAGCCGGCGCGCGTCGCAGGGGGCGGCCTGGGCACACCAGCGACAGGTGCCGTCGAGGCGAATGGCGTGTCGGCTCACGATGCGTTGGGCGTTGCGCCACAGTAGGCGATCGACGACGTCGCCAGGGCAGTCGCCCTCGGGCAGGTCCGCATCGACCGGAGTCGACCGCACGGTGACGACCACGCTCACGACGCCTCCCCTGCCGGAAATACGACCTTCCGGGTGCTTCGGGGGGATCGTAGGAGCGGGCGCGGGTGTGCGGACGCACAGCGGGTGCGACGCATAATGAGCCATGTTCGACGCTCCGCCCGACAGCCCGCTGTTGTGCCAGATCCGGGACAGCGTCATCGGCGACGACCAGCTCATGTGGGGGCCGTTCGGCCCCCGACGGGTGGTCTACGCCGACTACACCGCGTCCGGTCGCAGCCTCAGCTTCATCGAAGATTTTATTCGCCACGAAGTATTACCCCGCTACGCCAACACGCACACCGAGTCCTCGGGCACCGGCCTGCAGACCACCCGGCTGCGCGAGGACGCCCGCGAAATCATCCGGACCGCCGTGGGGGGCGACGACGAGACGGTCGTCATCTTCACCGGCTCGGGCACGACCGGCGCCATCGACAAGATGCTGCGCATCCTCGGCATACGACTGCCGACCGAGCTCGACGATAAGTACGGCTTCTCCCGGCAGATCCCGGAGCATGAGCGGCCGGTCGTGTTCATCGGCCCGTTTGAGCACCACTCCAACGACCTGCCGTGGCGTGAGTCGATCGCCGATGTCGTCGTCATCCCCGAGGACCGCGACGGGTACATCGACGTGGTCCGGCTGGAGGAGCAGTTGCGGCGGTACGCCGAGCGACCGTTGAAGATCGGCTCGTTCTCCGCCGCCTCGAACGTCACCGGCATCATGTCGGACACCCACGCGATCTCCGACCTGCTGCATCGCTACGGGGCGCTGTCGTTCTGGGACTTCGCGGCGGCTGGTCCGTACGTCGATATAGAGATGTATGGTCGGAGCACCCGTTACCCCCAGGCGTACAAGGACGCGGTGTTCCTGTCGCCGCACAAGTTCGTGGGCGGCCCGGGCACCCCCGGTGTGCTGATCGTCCGCCGGGAGCTGCTGCGCAACCGCGTGCCCACCGTGCCCGGGGGCGGGACCGTGGACTACGTCAATGAGTTCGAGCACCACTACCTGACCGATCCGGCGCATCGCGAGGAGGGCGGGACGCCGGCCATCGTGGAGTCGATCCGGGCCGGACTGGTCTTCGCGCTCAAGCGGGCGGTCGGCACCGACGTCATTCGGGCGCACGAGGAGTACTTCCTGCGTCGGGCCGTGCAGGCGTGGCAGGCCAACCCGTACCTCACCCTCCTCGGCAACGTCGAGGCGCGGCGACTGTCGATCCTGTCCTTTGTGGTGCGTCGGCCCAACGGGCGGTACCTGCACCACAACTTCGTGGTCGCGGTGCTCAACGACCTGTTCGGCATCCAGGCGCGCGGAGGCTGTTCCTGTGCCGGTCCGTACGGTCACCGCTTGCTGGGCATCGACCTGGAGCGCTCGCACCGGTTCGAGCAGGAAATCATCAATGGATGCGAGGGCATCAAACCCGGCTGGGTCCGTGTCAGCTTCAACTACTTCATCTCCGAGGCGACGTTCCAGTACATCGTGGACGCCGTCGATCTGGTGGCCCGGCACGGCTGGTTGCTGCTGCCGGAGTACCGGTTCAACCCCGCGACCGGCCTGTGGCGGCACCGGGCCGGTCTGGTCGAGCCGCCGCTGCGCCTGAGCCAGCTCACCTTCGACGCCACCGGGGCGTTGCGCTGGCCGTCCCGCCGTGAGCGGGCCGACGAGTCGGCGCTCGCCGAGTACCTGGCCTACGCGCGGGAGCTGTTCGCCCGGCTGGCCGAGCAATCGCCGTCGGAGAGCTCCGACACCGACCTGACCGGTCGGGTCTCGCCGGGGTTCGAGGAACTGCGCTGGTTCGAGCTGCCCGAGGTGTGCTTGACGTAGTTAGCTGGTGCTCGCTCTGCCCTGTTGCCCTTGCTGCGCTCGGGTGAGCCCGGCTCCTGGTGAGGCTTGCCCTTCCGCGACGCTTGCGGAGCGGAAGCAGAATTTGCTTCCTTCGTCGCTCGCTCGTTCCTCGCTCGCTCCTCTGTCCAGCGCAAGCCGTCGCCGGGCTGGCGCTCGTACGGGCCTCGGGCCCTTGATGCGTGGCCTTCCCTTGCCGCTCGCTCGCTCCGCGGTCCAGGTCCACGCGGCCCGAGGCCGCACCACTTGGCGGGTTTGCGGTTGGATGATTGGCTATTTGGTATGGCGTGGAATCTTCTTCGCCGCAGGCGAACGCCTGACGAGAATCAGGCGTCGCCGGCCGGTGTTGTCACCCACATGCCGGCTCAACCCACCCCCGACGCCTGTCACATATA
>JADGGF010000600.1 GCA_019690055.1 Micromonosporaceae bacterium | reverse complement strand
CCCGGGGACCCATGCCAGGCACCCTATCCGCCCCCGCCCCCGTGTCAGGAAGGACGCCTTCCTAGGCAAAAACCGTCAACAAGGACGCCTTCCTTGCACCAAGGGCTGGGGAATCAGGAGCGGGCGATGCGGCGGAGCAGGGTGTCGGAGGAGAGCGGGTAGGCGCCGTGGCGGCGGACGCCGTCGGCCACCTCGCGGTCGGACGAGATCACCACCACGGGACGACCCGGCGGCTCTGCCCGGACCAGCGCCCGGATCAGCTCGTCGGCGGTCTCGCCCTTGCGGCTGAACAGCACCCGCAGCCCGCGCGGGATGCCGGGCATCGCATTGATCTTGTCCGCCCCGTCGAAGACGACGGTCGTCTCGGCCCCGCTCTGCGCCGCGATGCCCGCGAGCGCGGCGACCAGGCGACTGCGCTGCTGCTCCAGCGAGAGGTCGCCGAACCCGCGCTTGGTGACGTTGTAGCCGTCGACGATGAGGTGCACCCGCGGCAGGGCGAGCAACTGGTCCAGACGCGCGGGATCGTCGGCCTCCAGCGCGCGGGCGCTGGCCCGTCCGACCGCGTCCGCGCGCTGCGCCATCGTGGCCGCGACGTGGTCGGCGGGCAGAATGGTGGCCGGCTCCAGGGCGAGCTCGCGACGTAGCCCGACCGCGGCCTGGCCGATGGTCTCCAGCAGCAGCCACAGGCGCGCGTCGTCGACGGCCCGAGCCTCCTTCGCGGCCGCCCGCGAGCCGGTGGCGGCGAGTTCGGCCTCGATCAGACGGGCCCGCACCCGCCGCAGCTCGGCCTCGGCCTCGGCCGCCGCCCGCGCCGCGCGGCCCCGCTCGGTGGCGAGCAACTCGTTCGCGCGCTTCTCCGCGGCCTTCGCCTCGCGCAGCGACCGGGTCAGCGACCGCACCTGGTCGCGCAGAGCGTCGGCCTCGGCGCGCAGGCGGGTGAGCTCGTCGCGCAGCTTCTCCGCCTCGACCTTGGCCACGGCCCGCTCGTGCTCAGCCCGGATCACCTGGTGCTCGGCGGCCCGCAGCCGCTCCGCGACCGCAGCGTTCTCGGCGTCGGTGCGCAGCCGCTCGGTGACCTCCCCGAGCACCTCCCGCCAACCGGCCGGGCGGGCAAGGTAAGTCAGCGCGGCCACGTCCACGGGGTCGGCCGCGCCCGGGGGCGTACCGTCGCGGATCGCGGCCCCGAGCTCGCCCGCAGCGTCCAGGACGCGCTCGGCCACGCGCTGGCGGAACACGAGGTCGGCCCGCAGTTGGGCCGCGATGGCCGGAGCGCCCATGCGGGCCCGGCGGTTGGGGGCGAACTGCGCCACCCGGCGCAGCGGGGGCGGCACCTCGTCGGCGGGCATCCCACCCAGAGCCGTGGCGACGAGCGCGATCACCCGCGCCCGCACTGGCTCGGGCAGCGTCGGCTCAGCCTGATCGTCATCCCCGGCCTGATCGACATCGCGGGCCTGATCGTCATCGCGGGCCGGGTCACCACCCCGGGCCTGATCGTCATCGTGGGCTCCGACGTCACCGTGGGCCCGGTCGTCGGCCTCGGCTCGGTCCCGGCCGTCCGCCCGGATGTCGGTGTGAGCCCGGTCGTTGGTCTCGGCGGCGGGCAGGATGCCGCCACGATCGACGTCATCCCGCTCCAGCATCCGTCCAGTGTGGCACCGATGGGCGCCATCCTCGCGCCAACTCCGCCTTCGTCCGGATCACACTGCCGAGAGCGTCGCTTGGCGGGCTCGCCCGGGCCGGTGTCGACCGTCGACTGGGGGCACGGGCCGTGACGCACGGCAACCGAGGACATGCGCTTCGAAGCGCCGGCTGAGCACGGGCGGGCGCCTCATCCGTAATGCGCGGGATTATGCCTTTAGTGACGCCTGGTGCCCGGAGCGACACCCCGGTAAATTGTCCGATCGAGGCAAAGAACTGCCCGAACGGGCCAATCGCGGTTCAGTAGTCTGGTTTTTTGTCACCCCCTGACGCCGGCCGGAGGTGGACCATGGACTCTCTGCTTGAGCGGAGTCCGTGGGTCGCCCGGACAGCGTTACCCTGGGTGGAGAACGTTTTACATCGCGTAACCACCCTCGTCAGGTCGCGATCACGCTCCGACCCGGTCGAGTACCTCATCCGAACCCACCGACGGCTGCACCCCCGCGCCGACGCGCGCGAGCTCCGCCGCGCGTACGAGGTCGCCGCGCGGATGCACGAAGGACAGTTCCGCAAGAGCGGCGACCCGTACATTACGCACCCGCTCGCCGTGGCCCAGATCCTGGCCGACCTCGGCATGGACACGACCACCCTCGTCGCGGCCCTGCTGCACGACACGGTGGAGGACACCAGCTACACGCTCGAGGAGCTGCGGTCGGACTTCGGCAACGAGGTGGCGCTGCTCGTCGACGGCGTCACGAAGTTCGAGAAGGCGTTCTACGGCGACGACGCCGAGGTGCACACGATCCGAAAGATGATCGTGGCGGCCGACGCCGACGTCCGGGTGCTCATCGTCAAGCTCGCGGACCGCCTGCACAACATGCGCACCCTCGACGCCCGGTCGCCCGCCTCGCGGGTCCGCATCGCCCGCGCCACCCAGGACGTGCTGATCCCGCTCTGCGAGCGGCTCGGCATCCAGATACTCAAGCGGGAGCTTGAGGACTGCGTCCTCGCGGCGACCGAGCCGGACGCGTACCGTCGCCTGCAGGCCTGGGTGGCCCACCGTCCAGAGTGGACGGCCTACACGGACGCGTTCATCACCAAGGTCGAGGCGGCCATGCGCGCCGCGAAGATCAAGGCGCGC
>JADGGF010000599.1 GCA_019690055.1 Micromonosporaceae bacterium | reverse complement strand
TGCCGGCGGGCCCCCTCACCCCTCCGGCAACTGCTCCAGGTCCACCCGGGTGATGACCGCGGCACCGGGCATGGCCAGTACTCCGGCGATCATCTGGGCCACGGACTCGGCCGGCAGCCGGCGCACCCCGGTGCGGGACGACAGGTTGCTACGTACCGCGGTGGCCACCACGACATCCGTCACCTTCACCAAGTCGACGCTGACCTCCTGGCGCAGCGCGTCGGAAAGCCCCATGAGCCCGAACTTCGACGCCGTGTACGCCGCCCCGACGGCGTACCCGCGCAGGCCCGCGCCGGAGTTGACGTTGAGGATGTGGCCGCGGCAGCCGTCGCGCGGCTCCTGTTCACGCATCCGCACCGCCGCTGCCCGGGCGGCGTAGAACGCCCCGGTGAGGTTGGTGTCGATGGTGAGGTTCCAGTCCTCGCTGGTTGCCTGCGTCACCGAGCCCCGGCGGAACAAGCCGGCATTGTTCACCAATACGTCGATCCGCCCGGACAGTCGGACGACCTCGTCCACGACCCGTTCGCAAGCATCGGCGTCGCGGACGTCGAGCTCGTGCGCGTGGGCCCGCCCGCCGCGGCCCGCGATGGTCGCCACGACGGCGGCCAGATTCTCGACCGTCCGGCCGGCGACGTGCACGTCGTACCCGAGCTCACCCAGCAGCACCGCGGTGGCGGACCCGAGACCGGATCCGCCACCCGTGACCAGGACACTGCCCCGGCTCGTCATACCTTGATCTCCGCCGGGTCCCAGCGGAGCGGCTCCGCCCCGGGCACCCGGTGCTCCTCGATGATGGTGAGCTTGGCCAGACGGCCGTCGATGAAGTGCTGCCAGACCCGGGTGCGGTAGTCCCCATCCGGCCGGGTCACCTCGATGATCCGTTCGTTCGGCCGCTCGTGCCAGCCGAAGGAGAAGACGATCGCCTCCTCACCGACCCGGCTCGTCACGCCCCACATGTTGCTGTTGTGAAAGTCGACCTGATCGCCGTCGACCGTCGCGTGGTAGAAGTGCTCGTACGGCTCCTGCCCCTCGCGCAGGTAGACCACCCGCTCGGTCCACTGGGTGCCCTCCATGCGCCCCTCCTGCCGGCTGGCGAACCGGTCGAGCTGCTTGCCGCTCGGGTCGAGCACCGTGTAGGTGCCCTCCCACACGCCGGCCACCTTGGTCCGCAGGATGTCATTGATCGTCATCGTCATATGCACGCCTTTCCGCTCGTCGTTGGTCCGCGTGAACCGGCCACCGCCAGGACGGCCGGTCCTCAGATGACGCCGTCGGCCACCAACCGGTCGACCACGCTCTGCTGCACGCGGCGGAAATCCCCCCGGTCGGGCACCCCGGCGAAGGAGTTGGCCGGATGGATGATGCGGCCGGCGTACGTCGGCGCGTACACCTCGAACCGCTGCCGGGCGAGCATGTTGTCCATGGCCACCCGGCGCCGGAACGCCCGCAGCGCGGCCAGGTCCAGCTCCGCGTTGGCGGCCATGGACGGCCCCTGCATGGCCTGCGCCAGCACGGTGCCCCGGAAGTCGACGATCTGGCTGCCGCCGTCGCCGGAGGCGGGGGGGGAGCGCGGTGCCGAACACCCCCGCCGTGTTGGCCGACACGACGTACGCGCTGTTTTCGATCGCGCGGGCCCGCTTGGCGATGTTCTTCGGTGACAGCAGCGCGCTGGCCACCTCGCTGGAGCTGTGGGCGAAGATCTCCGCGCCCCGGACCGCGAAGCACCGGGCGATCTCCGGATAGAGGATCTCCTCCGACGCGATGGGCGCGATCCGACCGATCTCCGTGTCCGCGACCGGGAAGAGGGAGTCCTCGCCGTACACCTCCAGGTAGCGGTCGAGCACGTCGTGCGGGGTCACCGTCCACATCGAATTGAGCCGGCGATAGCGGTACCGCACTGTGCCATCGGGTCCGAAGAGGACACACGCCTGGAAGTACAGATCGGGGAAGTGCTCGTCGGTCTCGTAGTTGTTGACGGCCAGGTACACGCCCGCGTCCCGCGCGATGTCCGCGAGGCGCTCGTACTCGACGCCATCGGGCGCCAGGGCCGCGCGCCGGGCCCAGTCGGGGATGGACTCCGACAGCGGCGGCCCGCTCAGCACGTACTCGGGCAGGACAACCAGCCGCACGTCCGGGCCGGCGGTCCGGATGGAGGCCAGCGTCTCCGCGTGGATGCGGTCGATCGCGGCCCGGATGGCGTCCCGCGCTGCCGCCGTGTCCACGCAGTCGTTCACCGCGTGGCACGGCGTCTGCAGCGCAAGCGCCCGGAAGCGTTCCGTCACAGCGTCTTGGCCTCGTCCAGCAGGTCGGCGTAGACGACCTTGGACAGGTCGATCTCCTTCTTGGTAATCCCGGCCCGGAGCAGGGCATCCTGCATGCCCTCCCACGCCGGCACGTCCATCACCATCAGGTTGTCCTGGCCCTTGGCCAGGTAGAGCACGCGCACCAGGTCGAGCTGCTCCTGCGCGGCGTCCGGAGTGATCTCCCGGTTGTACTTGCGGATCCACTCGATGGTCTGCGCGTCGTTGGAGGTGTCGCAGACGAACTTGAGCGCCTTGTAGAACCCGGCCAGGACTCGCACCACCACGTCGCGGTTCTGCTCGATCTCCTCGCGGGTGGTGATGTAGGAGTCGGCCGGAACGGGCATGACGTCGTCGAAGTTCCACGCGAACACGGGCATGTCGGCGGCGTTCAGCGCCTCCCGCTCGGCGGCGCTGCCGACCCAGGCCGCGACCTCGCCCCGCTGGGCGAACTGGTACGCCGACGTGCCCAGACCGGTCACCTTG
>JADGGF010000598.1 GCA_019690055.1 Micromonosporaceae bacterium | reverse complement strand
GGTCTGCTCGACGCGGCCGCCTTCGACCCGCCCACCCGGTCGGCCCGCCTGCTCTTCGAGTACTGGTCCCACATGGCGGCGCTGACCCCGGTCCACCTGCACCCGTACCTGCGCTGGCGCATGGCCGAGGCGGACAGGCACGCGTGGGGGTCGGTCCTGCGAGTGGTCGCCGAGTCGCCCGGTCTGGTGGAGTGGGTGCGCGCCGAGGTGGCCGCCCGGGGCCCGGTGACCGCGGCCGAGCTCGAGCGCGACCTGCCCCGGCCGGAGAAGGTGCACTGGGGCTGGAACTGGAGCGACGCCAAGGCCGCCCTGGAGTGGCTCTTTCTGTCGGGTGAGGTCGTCGTGGCCGGGCGCACCAGTACGTTCGCCCGGCGGTACGACCTGCCCGAGCGGGTGCTGCCCCGCGCCGTGCTGGACGCCCCCACGCCCAGCGAAGCCGACGCGATCCGGGAGCTGGTGCGCATCGCGGCGCAGGCGCTGGGCGTCGCCGCCGAGCCGGAGCTGCGTGACTACTTCCGACTCACCGGGCCGCGGTTCACCCGGGCGTTGCACGAACTGGTCGACGAGGGCACGCTGCGGCCGGTGACGGTGGCTGGCTGGTCCCGCCCGGGTATTCGGGGTGGCCAGGGCCGGCCGACGCGGGCCTGGCTGTACGCCCAGGCGAGGATCCCGCGCGCCGCGACCGTGGCCAACGTGGCGACGCTGGTGAGCCCCTTCGATCCCCTGATCTGGGAGCGGGGTCGCACCGAGCGCCTGTTCGGCTTCCACTACCGCATCGGGATCTACACGGTCGCCGAGCAGCGTGAGCACGGCTACTACGCACTGCCGTTCCTACTCGGTGACGAGCTCGTGGGTCGGGTCGACCTCAAGGCGGACCGGAAGGCCCGGGTGCTCCAGGTCGCTGGCGCCTGGGCCGAACCGGGCCGGGACGAGGCCGCGGTTGCCGAGCGCCTCGTGCCCGTGCTGGACGACGTCGCCGCCTGGCTGGGCCTGTCGGACGTGGCCGTGACCGAGCACGGTGACCTCGCCAAGGCCCTGTCGCGCGCCCGAGGCGGGCGACGAGGGGTTACGGTGGTCGGGTGACCTCCGCTGCGACACCGATGGCGCCACCGCCGGCTGAGGGCGATTCCGTGGGCCAATCCTGGCCCGGCCAGCCCGCCGACCCACGGTTCGTCGGGCCGATCACGTACGCACCCGTCGCGGACCACGGACCGCGCGCGCGGACCGGCGGGTTCTTCGCGCGGCTGGCCGCCCGGGCACCGAGTTGGTCGGCGCCGCTGGCGATCGCGGCGTGCTTCGCCGGGGTGGCGAGTTGGGTCTTGATCACCGATCCCACCGACTCCAAGGCCACGGACATGCCGTCCTGCCTGGTGAAGCTGACCACCGGGCTGGACTGCCCCGGCTGCGGTGGTACCCGGGCGTTCTACTACCTACTCCATGGCAACCTGCCGCAGGCGGTGCGTCACCACGCCATCGCGGTGCTCGCGGCGCCCGTGCTGGTGTGGCTGTACGTTGCGTGGAGCGTTCGGAAGATCACGGGCCGGCGGCTGCCCGTGCCGCAGTTGGGCGGCCGGACCATGGTGGCGTTCCTCATTGCCTGGGCCGTGTTCATGGTGGTCCGGAACATCCCGGTAGAGCCATTTACGTACCTCTACGTCTGATCGGCCAACCGGTCATCGGTTGCCGTTGGTTGGGCGACAGGACCGGGCGTAGACGCTAGGTTGTCTGCATGGCCCGTGTTTCGGATGCGCGCCGACCGTTCGGCCGGCTCCTCACCGCGATGGTGACCCCATTCAACCCGGACGGCTCGCTCGACGTCGAGGGTGCCGCCCGGCTGGCAACGTACCTGGTCGACGAGCAGGGCAATGACGGCCTGGTGGTCAGCGGTACGACCGGTGAGTCGCCGACCACCACGGACGCCGAGAAGGACGCGCTGCTGCGGGCGGTGATCGAGGCGGTCGGCGATCGGGCCCATGTGATCGCCGGGGTGGGCACCAACGACACCCATCACAGCATTGAACTCGCCCGAGCCGCCGAGAAGGCTGGGGCCCACGGGCTGCTGGTCGTCACGCCGTACTACAACCGGCCCCCGCAGAGCGGCCTGATTCGTCACTTCACGGCGGTCGCCGACGCCACGAGCCTGCCGGTGATGCTCTACGACATCCCGGTCCGGACCGGTACCCCGATCCACACCGACACGCTGTTCAAGCTCGGCGAGCACGAGCGGATCGTCGCCGTCAAGGACGCCAAGGGCGACATGGTCGAGACCTCGCGGCTCACCCGCGACAGCGGTCTGGCGTTCTACTCGGGAGACGACAAGAACACGCTGCCCTTCCTGGCGGTCGGGGCCGTGGGCGTCGTCGGCGTGCCGACCCACCTGTTCGGCCGGCAGACGAAGGAGATGATCCTGGCCTTCGAGTCGGGTGACCACGAGGGGGCGTTGCGGTGTCACCAGGACCTGCTGCCGGTCTTCCTGGGGTTCTTCCGCACGCAGGGCGTGATCCTCACCAAGGCCGCGCTGCGCGAGCAGGGCCTGCCGGCCGGCCCGGTGCGGCCGCCGCTGGTGGACGCGACCGAGGCCGAGATCGCGCAGCTGCGGGTCGACTGCGCCCAGGCGGGTCTGGTGCTGGGGGCCGCCCGCTAGAAGTCCTGGTGCTCGCCTCCGCTCGCCCGGGCCTCGGGCCCTTGGGTGCGTGGCCTTCCCTCGTCGCTCTGGTCGCTGCGCTCCCGGCGCTCCTCGGTCAGGACCACGCGGCCCGAGGCCGTTATTCCGCGGAGTATGTGGGGC
>JADGGF010000597.1 GCA_019690055.1 Micromonosporaceae bacterium | reverse complement strand
GAGTACGGGCGTGGCTGAGGCGCCGGAGCGGGGCCGGCTGGGCGGGGCCCAGGCGTACACCCGGGTACCGACGGTGGTGGTGGACAACCTGCACGTCACGTACGAGGTGCGGGGGTCGATCGGCACCGCCGCCAGTCCGGCGGCCGCGCTCAAGCGGGTCCTGACCGGGTCGGGCAACAAGGGGCGGCGCTGGGTCCACGCCGTCCGCGGGGTCAGCTTCGCGGCCTACGAAGGCGACGCCATCGGCCTCATCGGCAGCAACGGGTCAGGCAAGTCGACCCTGCTGCGGGCGATCGCCGGCCTCATTCCGGCCGCCAGCGGCGCCGTCTACACGAAGCGCCAGCCGGCTCTGCTCGGTGTGAACGCCGTTCTGCTCAACGACCTGTCCGGCGAGCAGAACGTCATCCTCGGCTGCCTGGCCATGGGCATGCGTCGGTCCGAGGCCATGGCCCGGGTCAAGGAGATCATCGAGTTCTCGGGCATCAACGACAAGGGAGACTTCGCCTCGCTGCCCATGCGGACGTACTCATCGGGTATGGCCGCTCGGCTGCGCTTCGCGATCGCGGCGTCGAAGACCCACGACATCCTGCTGATCGACGAGGCGCTGGCCACCGGTGACCAGCAGTTCCTCAGCCGCAGCGAGAAGCGCGTGCAGGAGTTGCGGGCGGGAGCGGGCACCGTGTTTCTGGTCAGCCATGAGCTGGACACGATCCGCAACTCCTGTGAGCGGACGATCTGGCTCGAGAACGGCGTGATCAGGATGGACGGGCCGACGATCGAGGTCGTCGACACGTACGCGGACTACATGGCCGCGCTCGAGCCCGAGAAGTGGAGCAAGTAGCGGACGGCCGGGTGTGAGACGCTGCCCGGGCTCTGCCGGAATCTGACGTGTGCCGAGGAAGGTCGCGATGACGCTCGTCGTTCACATCACCGGGGCCCGACCCAACTTCCCGAAGGCGGCGCCGGTCCTGCGTGGGTTGGAGCGCCTCGCCGTCCCGCAGCAACTGGTCCACACCGGCCAGCACTACGACGACCGGCTGTCCGACATCTTCTTCCGCGAGCTGGGGCTGCCGCAGCCGAACATCAACCTGGGCGTGGGCTCCGGTACGCATGCGCAGCAGACGGCCGCGACGATGGTGGGGCTCGAGAAGCTCTTCGACGAGATCCGGCCGACCCTGGTCGTCGTCTACGGCGACGTCAACTCGACCGTCGCCGCCGCGCTGGTGGCGTCCAAGATGGGTATCGCGCTCGCCCACGTCGAGGCGGGCCTGCGCAGCTTTGACATGTCGATGCCGGAGGAGATCAACCGGATCGTCACCGACCGCCTCTGTGACCTTCTCTTCGCCACGAGCGCCGACGCGGTCGCCCACCTGGGCAACGAGGGCGTGCACCCCGGCCGGATCCATCTGGTCGGTAACCCGATGATCGACACCCTGCTCCGCAACCTCGACCGATTCGATGCGGACAGGGCTCGGGCGGAGCACGGCATCGTGGAGCGGTACGTTGTCGCGACCCTCCACCGCCCGGGCAACGTCGACGACCCCGCCGACGCGGCGGCCCTGGTCAAGGCGATGCACGCCGTCGCCGATCAGGTCGAGGTCATCCTCCCGCTGCATCCGCGCGGGCGCGCGCGACTGACGGCGGCCGGCCTTCTGACGCATCCCCGACTGCGGGTGGTCGAGCCGTTGGGTTACATCGAGTTCCTGAGCCTCGTCCGCGGTGCTGATGCGGTCATCACCGATTCGGGAGGTGTGCAGGAGGAGACGACCGTCCTTGGCGTCCCGTGCCTGACCCTGCGGCCCAACACTGAGCGTCCGGTGACGATTACACACGGCACCAATCGCTTGGTGACCCGCGAACAGCTTCCGGATGTGGTCGCCGATTGCCTGCGTACAGGTCGGAGCGAGACGTGGCCGGTCCCGCCGCTGTGGGACGGGCATGCCGGTGCGCGGATCGCCGATATCATCGCGCAATCGCTTTCCTGACCGTCGGAGTGTCGATCGGCCCATGTCGTGGTTACGTCAACGCGTCGGTGCCCGGACCCGGTTTGCCGGCCCCGATAGCCGTTGGCTAGGTTTCCACAGACATGCGGTCCTGACCCGCAGAAATCATCCCGTTTCGTCGAGCCGGAACCACACACGTGCGTGTGCCTAACGTCAGGGGACCTATGCTTGCCACCAATGAAGACTATCAATCTGGTGACCAGGTCGTCGCCGATCGGAACGCAGTGGCGGACTGGGCGCGGCGACACATCCTGCCCGGCGAGATCGTGTGTTTCGGGGCTCCCTTTGTGGAAGGGCTCGATCCCGAGACGTACCGCGTCGTCCAGCTGAATGACTTCACCGCGACGGCTGGGGCGACGTACGACCACGCGTGGGTGACCAGTGGGCTGGACCGGGGCGATCTGAACCAGGTCGCGTGGCGGCTGTATCACGTGGTTCGGCCGGGCGGCACGCTGCTGCTGACGGTCCCGTTCGGAGTCAGTCAGGTCGGCGGTGAACGGGCGTTCTATCCGGGCGTCCTCCGGCGCCTCATCGGTCCCCTGTTCGACATCGGCGACCTGCTCGTCCTCGACGACCACATCGTGCTGGTGGGTCAGCGGCGCGACGAGCCGATCGGCGCGCCAACGTCGTATCTCGACCCGGAGGAGCGGGCGTTCTTCGCCCATGACAAGCGTCTCCACGCGCGAATCGCCGAACAGGCGCGGCAGCTCGTCGAGTCGGGCGCGCGCTTTCGCAGCATGGAGGCGCGCAGCGAGCAGCTGCGGGCTGAACTGCGGCGGGTGAGCCGGGAGCTCACCGATC
>JADGGF010000596.1 GCA_019690055.1 Micromonosporaceae bacterium | reverse complement strand
GCCGTGCCCCGCCGGCGCCCCACGCCCCTGGCCCTGGCGCTGCTGCGCGCGCTGAAGGAGACCGTCGCGTCGACCATCGACCGACCGAGCCTCACCGTCCACTGAGGACGTCGTCAGCCTCCCCCGCTCCGGCCGGCGGTCAGGTGTTGCGGGCCAGGCGGGCGAAGGAGAGCAGGAAGACCGAGGAGAGCAACCACCCGGCCACGGTGGCAATGTTGAGATACCACTCGATGACCACGCCACCCGGCACGAACCGGTCGGGGTACCACGTCGAGCGCTGGTCGAGCGCGATGAGCGGAATGACGGTGTCCACCGCGTAGAGCACCGGGTTGAAGCATCGGACCCGGCCGCCCCCGCACGGGTCGGCGTCGTCCGCGGCGTACGCCGGGTTGAGCGGGCCGTCGACGGTGAACACCACGCCTTCGTCGCTGGCACGCATCGTCTGCTGCACCGGGGGAATCGCGAGCGACGCGCTCACCAGCACGAGCAGGGCGACCAGCAGCCACAGCACCCGACCCGGCCGGTAGCCGTACCCGACCGTCCAGCCGTAGACCCAGTCCAGGAGGTTGCGCACCGGCGCGCGGCTGTTCTCGGCCCGGCGGGCATCGGAGCGTTGCTCGATGAGCAGGTGCTCGGCGCCCTGTGTGTACCCGTGCTGGCGGAATACCCGGGCGGCCTGCTCGTACGGTCCGGCGTCGTACTCGGGCTGTTTACGCAGCCAGGCGAGCCGCTCGCGCCAGTCCCAGATCCGGCGGCGGGCGCTGGCCCCGCGCGGCGCGTCGAAGCGTTCGTAGGTAAACCCGGCGATGTAAATCTGCTCGGGCCATCGACTGGGGTCGTCCTGTAACACGCTGGTCGACGTGTCGGTGACGTTCACCGCGGGGCTGATGTCGGCCCAGCCGAGGTCCATGCCGCCGCGGAAATCGCCGGCGACCGCGCGGATCGCCGCACTCTCCGGGTTGTGGACGGTCGGCCCCGGGCAGGTGAAGGTGCCGCCGTCCAGGTCGAGGCGCCCACCGACCATCGTCCGGCTGAGCACGACGCATCCGGTGGAGGTGAAGCCATCGACCAGGCGCACCGATCCGCCAACCTGGCAGTTGTGCAGTCGGACGGTGCCGCCGTCCGGGTTCTCCACCACCGCGCCGGCCGCGTCGAAACCGCCGCCGATCGTGGTGCGCCAGAACTTGAGCTGGCCACCGGTGGCCCGCAACCGGCGCATCTGCACGTCGCCGTCGATCGCGGCGCCGTCCGCCTTGATGAGTGACTGGCCACGCGGGTCGCTGAGCACCGCGTCATCCAGATCCAGACGGCCCCGCACCCGCGCCCCGACGAGCAGGATCGTGCCGCGCACGCGCAGGCCGGCCCCGATCGCGCTGACGTCGGACCGGATCTCCGCATTCGTCAGGTTGAGCGCCGTCTGTCCCGGCGCATCGATGGCAACACGTGCGTCGATGGCCATACGACCCAGCTCGGCGGAGGCCAGGTCGACCCCGCCGGTGATCGCGGTACTGCCCGCAAAGACGAACTCGGCCCCCACGAACAGCCGCAGGCCGACGAGCGCCTTGCCCTCGAACCGAGGCGAATGGTATCGACCAACATCACGCTCTGGACGAACCAGGGTCGCGTCCCGGATGACCAGCCGACCGTCGATCCGGGTGCTGCTCACGTTGATGCGCCCCCGGATCTCGGGGCGGACCCGCGCGGCTGAGGGCGAGACGAACACGTTGCCGGCGATGTTGGCGTCGGCGAGGTCCAACGCGAAGCCGTCGGCCTCCACCCGGGCGCCGCCCATGTCGAGCGAACCGCCGACCTGCAGACCAACCAGCCGCAACTCGCCCTTGGCGTGGAAGTTGTTCAGGAGGCGGATCGTACTGCCCACGCGCATGCGGTCGGCCTGGATCGCCCGCTCCCCCTGCGGCTCGATGACGGTGTCGACGCAGAGCAGTCGACCGCCGATGCTCGACTCGCACAGCCAGACGGCCGCCTGCCGGGACATGCTCGCGCTCGTGCGGTGACTGCCGGTGATGCGGGAGCCCGACAGCTCGAGGTCACCGGCGACGGTGATCCCGTTGGCGATCAGGCCGGGCAGCGCCGGGCAGTCGATGAAGGCCAACTCCCGGACGCTGGCGCCGAGCAGGATCGGCGCCTCGTCGAACGTGCAGTTCTCGAACCGCAGCGCGAACGGCACCTGAACGCCGGTGAGGTCCAACTGACCGACGATGCGTACGCCGCGTAGCCGGATGCCCCGGGGATCCACCTCCCCCGCCCGGCGCACACAGAACTCGCGGACGAGATCGGCGTCGATTTCCGACCCGTGGCCGTTGAAGACACCGCCCACGGCCACCGCCTGCGCGAACCGCTCCTCGTGGCCCTGCGCGGGGGCCGCCTCGTCGTTCTGTTCTGTCTCATGCATGGCAGGCAACAGGATAGTGCGCCGCACCCGCCGGCCACTGGCCCGTGGATTCCTTAGATCAGAGTCTCCACCAGTTCATCGATTATGGCCGTAGACAGCCATCGACCGCGATCTCGCCGGACCGAGGCGGGCCGGGTGGCTGTTCACCGACGCCGTCCCGGGCTGATTCAGTGCTGCTTATCGACCTTGACCACCAAGCGCGAACGGCCGGGCCCGTTGTGTTCATGAACGATGAACGTGGGCTTATTGGAAACAGGAGTATTGCACACCGTACATCCGTAGCTTACGCTCCCGTGCAGGGTAGTTCGACGCCCTCGGGGTCGCCGGTCCGTTCCCCCCAACCGGCGGCCCCCTCCGCACCACCGCCCCGGGGACGCGTACGCATATAGGT
>JADGGF010000595.1 GCA_019690055.1 Micromonosporaceae bacterium | reverse complement strand
GCCTTCCGCCGCCCGCTGACCGACGTCCACCGGCCTGACCGTCGTCGGCTGGCCTGACCCGTCGCCGGCCGGCCGGCCGCGGACGGTCAGGTCGTCGGCGCGGCGCTGCGGCGAGCGGCGCGGGAGTGCTCGGCCAGGGCCAGGGCGAGCGCCCGCGCCTCGGCCACGTCCAGGTGGGGGGCGACTCCGGGCTGCCCGCCGCCGGCCACGTCGACGAAGACCGTGGCCAGCCGCAGCCGGCGCTGCAGCGGTCCCTGCCGCACCCGTACGCTCTGGATCCGCTCGTACGGCACCAACATCAGGCGTCGGGTGAGCAGTCCGTCGCGCGTGGCGAAGGCGGCCGGACCGAGCTGGTAGCCGAGCACCCGGCGCCGCAGCGGCGCGAACCACTTCGCCCGGTCGGGCACCGGACGGATGACGACGTCGCGCAGCACCACGCCCGGCAGGGCCGCGGCGACGACCTGCTGCGCCACGTCGACGGTGGCGACCGGCAACAGGCTGGAGCGCCCCTGCTGCTGTTGTTCGACCCGGACCCCGGCCACGTGCATGTTGGCCCGCACCCAGCCGGCCGGGCGCCACAGCAGGGGCCACTCGACGAGCACCGACTGGATGCGGCCCGCGGGCACGGTGCTGCTGCGGGTTTCCAACAGTCCCCGCCGGATCCGCAGTCCATCCGCCGCCTGCGCGAGCGTGAACTGCCAGTCACCGAGCAGCACCCGGACCGGCGCCGAGACCGCACCGATCACCGCGGTCACGGTGCTCGCGATACCGAAGAAGCCGAGCTGTCCGTCCAGGACCGCGTCGATGACCGGCACCGCCACGGCGATCGGCAGCAACCACCACTGTGGACGCAGCAGCTGCGAGACGAACAGGTCCCGGTTGTTGACTGTGTGCACGAGCCGCTCGGACGGTCCGGTGACGTCGGCCACCGTCCGTACGGCCGGATCGATCGGTGATCCGGCGGGCCCGGACCGTACGGTCTGGTCGACCGTGGCCGCCGTCATCACCTCGCTCGGAGCATTCGGGCTCGGGGCGGCCGGGCTCGGGGCGGCCGGGGCGGCCGGTCGGGCCGCCGCGGCGAGGTTGAGCAGCCGGCGGCGCAGCGTGGTCGCCTCGTCGCGGGTGAGGTACGCCAGGGGCGCCTCGGTCCGGGCCCCGCCGACCACCTCCAGGCGCAGCTCAGCCAGGCCGAACAGGCGAGCGAGCACCGGCTGGACCAGCTCGACGGACTGCAGCCGCTCGACCGGAATGGCCCGGGTGCGGCGGACGAGCAGGCCCTCGTAGATCCGCAGTTCCCGGCCCACCACGTGGTACCCGGTCACGAGGTAGCTCACCACCGATCCGACCAGGACCAGGATGGCCACGCCGGCCACCGCCATCGACCATCGCTCGGGGCCGAGGCTCCGGAAGCCCTGCCACGAGATGGCCGCGACCGCCAGCACCGCGTAGCGCAGCCCCCGCAGCAGGGGACTGAGCGGGTGCAGGCGACGCCGAGGTTCCGGCGTCTCCGGCCCCACGGCGGCCGGTGCGGCCCGGGTGTCCGGTGGGAGTGGCGCCGGTACGTCCGGTGGGCGTGCGGTCGGCTCGTTCATGCTGGTGCTCACAGGCCGGCCGCCCTTGCCTCGCCCAGCGCCGCGAGCCGGTCGCGCAGGCGGGCCGCCTCCTCCGGAACCAGGCCCGGGATGCGGGCGTCGCTCGCCGCCGCCGCGGTGTGCAGCTGAACCGTGGCGAGACCGAAGAGCCGCTCCAGCGGGCCGGCGGTGACATCGACGAACTGCATCCGTCCATAGGGAACCACCGATAGCCGGCGGAACATCAGACCGTGCCGGACGAGCAGATCGTCGGCGCGCTCGGCGTAGCCCCAGGAGCGGATGCCTCGCAACACGAACACCAACCGGATCAGCGTCACCAGGGCCAACGCGCCCGCGATCATGGGCGCGCGCGGCTCCTGAAAGACGTACCAGCCGATGGCGGCGGCGGCGCCGAGGATGACCAGCCACACCACGCGGACGAAGATCGTGAGCCAGTACAGTCGGGGGGAGACGCGTCGCCATACGACGTCGTCCGGCCAGATGCTGAAGACGGTCACCCACCTAGCGTAGGGGGTGGCTCGCCCGCGAGAGGGAATCGTCGTGACCGCGGCCTACGATGCATTGATTCTGGTGTCTTTCGGGGGGCCGGAGGGGCCGGCGGACGTGCTGCCGTTCCTGCGTAACGTGGCCCGTGGCCGGAACATCCCCGAGGCGCGGTTGGCCGCGGTGGCCGAGCACTACCAGCACTTCGGCGGCGTCTCGCCGATCAACGGACAGTGCCGGGACCTGCTGGCGGCGCTGCGGCCGGTGCTCGATGAGGCGGGCATCACGCTTCCGCTGTACTGGGGCAACCGGAACTGGCACCCGATGCTCGCCGACACCCTGCGCCAGATGCGCGACGACGGGGTGCGTCGGGCGCTGGCGTTCGTCACCAGCCCGTTCGGCTCCTACTCCTCCTGCGGGCAGTACCTGGACGACATCGCGGCGGCCCGCCAGGAGGTCGGCGCCGGGGCGCCGGAGGTCGACAAGATCCGGCACTACCACGACCATCCCGGGTACATCGAGCCCCACGCTGAGGCCGTACGGTCGGCGCTGGCGCAACTGTCCGATGTGGAGCATGTTCGGCTCGTCTTCACCGCCCACTCGGTACCGTCGACAATGGAGCAGACGAGCGGGCCGGACGGTGGACGGTACTCGGCGATGCTGCGCGAGACGGCGTCGCTGGTGGCGGAGGCCGCCGCTCCGGGGCTGACCTGGGACCTGGTGTGGCAGTCCCGCTC
>JADGGF010000594.1 GCA_019690055.1 Micromonosporaceae bacterium | reverse complement strand
CCGGTGAACGAGTAGATGGTCTGGCTCGCGTCGCCCACCACGGTCAGGTCGTCGCGCTCCCCCAGCCAGGCCCGCAGCAGCCGCTCCTGCGCCGGGTTCACATCCTGGTACTCGTCCACCACGAAGTGCCGGTACTGCCCGCGCACCTGGTCGGCCACGTCGGGGTGCTGCTCCACCGCCCAGACGGCGGCCCGCAGCAGGTCCTCGAAGTCGATGACCCCGGACGCCCGCTTGATCTGCTCATAGGCGGCGTACACGTCGGCCACCTTCGCCGGGTCCTCGGGGGTCTCCCGCCCGGCCCGGTCCGCCGCCGCCACGTAGTCGCCCGGCTCGACCAGGCTCGCCTTCGCCCACTCGATCTCGCTGGCCAGGTCGCGCGCGGTGACGCGGTCCGTCTTCAGGCCGCACCGGGCCGCGGCCAGCCCGACGAGCCGCGCCTTGCTCTCCACCACCTCGGGCAGCTCGCGACCGCCGAGCAGGCGCGGCGCGAAGTACTTCAACTGACGCAGTGCGGCCGCGTGGAAGGTGCGGGCCGCCACCGCCGGCACCCCCAGATCGGCGAGCCGGCTGCGCAGCTGAGCGGCGGCCCGGTTGGTGAATGTGACGGCGAGCACATGCCGAGCCTCGATCTCGCCCCGCAGCACGCGGTAAGCGATGCGGTGCGTGATGGCTCGCGTCTTGCCGGTGCCGGCCCCAGCGAGGATGCAGACCCGGCCGGCCGGTGCGGTCACCGCGGCGCGCTGCTCGTCATCGAGCCCGGCGAGCACCGCCTCTGCCTGAGACGAGTCGCGGGCTTGGAATGAGTCGCGCGCCACACCGACGATTCTTCCAGTGACGGCCGACAACGTGGATGATCGACTTCCGGCGCCCAGAGTTGCCCCCGTCACCTTCACGGAGGATTCCTTGCTCACGATGTACTCGGCGTCGTGGTGCGGTCACTGCCGCCGGTTGCGGGACCAGCTGGACCGCGCGAACATCCCCTACGAGGTCATCGATATCGAAAAAGATGAGCAAGCCGCTGACTACGTCAAGAGCGTCAACGGCGGCAATGCGACCGTGCCGACCGTCCGGTTCGCGGACGGATCGTCGATGACGAATCCCACGATCCACGAGATCCGCGCCCGGCTGGTCCGCCTCGCGATCGGCTGATCGCCCGCCCTCAGAACTCGTCCAGCCAGCGCCGGATGAGGTAGTGGGCGATCGATGAGGGCGCCGCGACCGCGAAGCCGGCCGCGGGGTCCCCGCTCATCGCGAGCCGGATCTCGGCCCGCGTAAACCATCGAGCGTCGGCGATCTCTTCCGGATCGGGGTTCAGCTGCTCGTCGGGGTCGGCGATCGCGTGGAACCCCAGCATCAGCGAACCCGGGTACGGCCACGGCTGGCTCGCCACGTACCGCAGGTCGCTCACGTGGATGCCGACCTCCTCGGCGACCTCGCGCACCAGCGTCTGCTCGGCCGACTCACCCGGCTCGACGAACCCGGCCAGGCACGAGTAGCGAGGCAGGTCACCCGCGCGACCGCGGCTCCACGCGACGTTGCTGCCCAGCAGGCACATTCCGTCCTCGCCGGGCACGCCGTCGTGGACGAGCACGATCACGGCCGGATCGGTGCGTGGCCAGACTTGGGCACCGTCCTCGGTGGTGCGGATCCAGCCGCCGTGGCTGGGCTTCGTGGGCTGTCCGGTGGCCGGCGAGTACTGGTGCCGGGCGTGCCAGTTCGCCATGGCGACGGCGGTCATGAACAGGCCGGCCTCGAACGAGCTCAGGATGTGCCCGGCCTCGCGGACGCCGTACGGGCGGACCAGGTCGTTGGCCTTGGTCGGCGGCAGGGGCGCCACGACCGCGAAGTGGGGGGTCCCCTCCGGGTCGACACCCAGGAATATCCGCAGCCCGTCGGGCGCCTCGTCGGGCGTGAGCAGCACCAGACGGTCGCCGGCGACCAGCGCCTTCCCGTCGTCCACGACGAGCACGCGCGAGCGGGTCCACGCCTCGTCCAACCACACCGGGTCCGTACGCAGCGACGTAGCCCGGTCCAGGGTGGACCGGGCCAGGGGCGGTGTCTCCAGCCGTCGGGGCAGGCGGTCAGGCACGTCCGGTCCCGGAGGCCGAGGAGCCCTCCGTGGTCGCGGGCTCGGTGGGTGGCGGGGTCAGCACGTCCTCGGGCGCGTCCAGCGTTCCCGCCGCCAGCGCCGTCACACGCTCGACTGTGGACAGCGTGGCCAGCGGGCCGGCCACGCGCTCGGCGTCGCCGAGGACCACGGCCACCGCCTTCGCCGGGGCCAGGTAGGTGGTGGCCGCGGCGGCGACATCCTCCCGCGTGGCGGCGGCCAGGCGGGCGGTGTGCTCGACCAGGTAGTCCAGCCGCAGCCCGTGGGCGGCGTAGGTGGTGGCCAGCCCGGCCAACCCGGCCTGCGTGGACATGCCCAGCAGCAGCGAGCCCAGCGCGTACTGCCGGGCCTGCTCCAGCTCGTCGGGCGCGGGTGGCAGATTGGCCAACCGCCCCAGCTCGTACCACGTCTCCAGCAGCGCCGCCGCCGTCACCTCGGTCGCCACGTCGGCGGAGAGGATCAGCGACGACCCGGCGATCGAGTGCTCGACGACCGAGTGCGGGCTGTACGTGTACCCCTTGGCCTCGCGGATGTTCTCGACCCAGCGCGAGGAGAAGTAGCCGCCGAAGATGAGGTTGGCCAGCTGCAGGGCGGCGTGGTCGGGGTGGGTGCGACCGACCGCCGGCAACGCCAACCGCAGCGACGACTGCACGGAGCCGGGACGGTCGACGAGCACGATCGGTCCGGTCCGCAGGGGCGGGATGGGCG